>NZ_JAPCJA010000017.1:0-82311 GCF_027707745.1 Aeromonas sp. QDB23 | reverse complement strand
CTACCTGAAGCAACACCGCTTATATACCCGCACACTTGGAATTATTTGAGTCTCTAAAAATGAGGGGATCTCTGAGGGTGCTGATGACAGTGACCGTCGCCGTGGTGATCGTCTTCTTTCGCGAGGCGTTCAAGCTTGACACCGTCGGCCGTAACAAGATGTATGTGGCCTTCGTGCTGATGCTGGAGGCAGTGCTCTTCTACGTGCTGTACGCCCAGATGCCGACGTCTCTCAACTTCTTTGCCATCAACAACATGCATCACGAGATGCTGGGCATGAGCGTCAACCCCATTAGCTTCCAGGCGCTTAACCCCTTCTGGGTGGTGGTGGGTAGCCCGGTGCTGGCGCTGATCTATACCCGGATGGGCAGCAAGGGGCGGGATCTCACCATGCCGCTCAAGTTCACCCTCGGGATGTTCTTCTGCTCGCTGGGTTTCCTGACTGCGGCCGCCTCCGGTTGGTGGTTTGCTGATGAACAGGGACTCACTTCCCCCTGGTTTATGGTGCTTATCTATCTGTTCCAGAGTATCGGTGAGCTGATGATCAGCGCGCTGGGGCTGGCAATGGTGGCTGCGCTGGTGCCGCAACGGTTGATGGGCTTTATTCTCGGGATGTGGTTCCTGACCCAGGCGATGGCATCCCTGCTGGGGGGCTATGTAGCGACCTTTACCGCCATGCCGGAAGGGATGACGGATCCGCTGCAGACCCTGCCAATTTACACCGGTGTGTTTGGCAAGATCGGGATGGCTACCCTGCTGATTGCGGTAGTGATGGGGCTGATGGTGCCCTGGCTTAACCGGATGATGAATGCGACGCCGACAGAGGCCGAAGGGCTGGTGCCAGGTCAGTCACAGGCGTAATAGGAAGATAGTGCGAGACAAGGCAAGGGCATTGACCCTTGCCTTGTTGTTGATGGCTAGTTGTATTGCTCTTCCATCCAGGCTTCGACGATCAGTTGTGCCGATACCCCGTCCACACTGCCCTTTTCCAGCGCGCGATAGCCGCCCCGCTCAAACAGTCGGGCACGGGCATCCGTGGTGGTGAGTCGCTCATCCTTGAACTCCACCGGCTTGCCGAAGCGGCCATGCAGCCGATTGCCGAATTTGCGGGCCCGTACCGTGATCTCCTGATCGGTGCCATCCATGTTCAGCGGCAGGCCGACCACCAGCAGGTCCGGTTGCCACTCCTTGAGCAGCTTCTCAATTTCGTCCCAGTTGGGGATGCCGTCGTTGGCCTTGAGGGCGCGCAGAGGCTGGGCAGTGCCAGTCAGCTCCTGACCGATGGCGACGCCAATGCTCTTGGTGCCATAGTCAAAGCCCATGATGCTGCGTGATGACATGAAAAAAATCCTCGAAATGCAACGCCAGATGCGTTGCTGGGGTTAGCTGTGACCGATGTCGCTGGAGAGGTGAACCGGGTTCACCCCTATGCTGGCGGCGGCTTGCTGCCAACGTTTGTGAATGGGGGTTTTGAATACCAGATCCGGATTGGGGGGGATCACCAGCCAGGCACCATCGACCAGCTCCTGTTCCAGCTGACCGGCGCTCCAGCCCGCATAGCCAAGGGCTACCAGCCAATGGGCGGGTGCTTCGCTCGTGCCCAGGGTTTCCAGTATATCCTTGGATGTAGTCACCATCATTTCATCCCCCACCTGCAGGGTGGAGCTGAAACCGGGGCGGAAGCTGTGCAGCACGAAGCCGCGATCGGCGTGAACCGGCCCCCCCTGCAACACCGGTTGTTTGAGCTCCGGACTGGCGGGCGGGTTGAGTTTGAGCTGGGTCAGCATGGTTTCCAGCGACATCTCGACCGGAATGTTGACCACCAGCCCCATGGCGCCCTCTTCGTTGTGCTCGCACAGATAGACCAGCGAACGCTCGAAGTAGGGATCCGTCAGGCTTGGCATGGCAAGCAGGAAGTGATTTTGCAGTGTTTGCATAGAGGCCAAATAGTGCAAAGGTCGTTGGGAAGTGAATAGGGCAATTATGGCAGTTCATCACTTTGGGCAAAACCGCTTTTTATCGGGCGCGTCTTGCCCACTCACCAAAAGGTGTGGGAGAGAAGACCATGGAAGGTATTTCAATCAGGCAGAAGTTGATCCTGGGTTGTGTGGTGCCACTGTTGGCACTGCTGGCGTTGCTGGTGGGCGCGAGTCAGGCGATGTCCCAGCTGATGACGGGGATGAACGCCATGTATCAGGGGGAGGTGGTACAGCTCAAGGAGCTCAAACAGATTGCCGATCTCTACGCGGTCAAGGTGATCGATGCGGCCAACAAGGCCAACGTGAGGGGGATTGCACCCGCCCAAGCCAAGGCCGACATGCTGCAGGCGCAGCAGGAGATCGCCCGCATCTGGCAGCAATACAGCGAACAGGAGCGAAGCCCGTCCGAGCAGCAGGAGGCCGCGCGGGTGCAGGCGCTGTTCGGTGCCGCTGACCAGCAGATTGCCGCCGTGGTGGCGGTGCTGGATCAGATGCAGGGGACGGCGCGGGATCAGCTTTCGGCACGCATCATGCCCCTCTACGGGGTGATCGATCCGGTCAGTGACGGGGTGAGTGCGCTGGTGGAGTTCCAGCTCAAAGAGGCGGAGCAGAACATCGGCGAGCTCAACGATCTCAGGCAGCAGCTGTTTCGGCTCTTTATCGTGCTGTTTCTGGTGGGGGCCGCCTGCGTACTCTTCTTCGGCGTCTGGGCCGGACGCAGCGTCAGCCAGCCGCTGGCAGCCATGGGGCAGGTGCTGCGCGGAATGCAGCAGGATCTCGACCTGAGCCAGCAGGCGCCGGTCCTGCGCAAGGACGAGATGGGGGCGCTGGCCCAATCGCTTAATTTGGTGATCAGCCACTTTCGCGGCTTGATTAACCAGATCAACGAGATGGCGGAGCACCTTGCCAAGGAGTCCGCCCGCCTGGCCCATATCGGGGTCGAGAGTCGCCAGCGCTTTGCCCGGCAACAGGGGGAGACCGATCAGACCGCCACCGCCATGAACCAGATGAGCGCGACGGTGGCCGAGGTGGCCAACAGCTCCTCCGGCGCGGCGGATGCGGCCCGTGTGGCGGACGAGAGTGCCCGCCACGGCCATCTGGTGGTAGAGGATGCCATCGCCCGGATGTCGGCGCTGTCGTCCCATATTCAGGACACGGCATCGATGATCACCCAGCTGGCCGACGACAGCCGCGACATCAGCAGCGTGATGGATGCCATTCGCGGCATCGCCGAGCAGACCAACCTGCTGGCGCTCAATGCGGCGATAGAGGCGGCGCGGGCAGGGGATCAGGGTCGCGGCTTTGCGGTGGTGGCCGATGAGGTGCGCACCCTCTCCCAGCGAACCCAGCGTTCGACTGAAGAGATTGGCAAGACCATCGTCAAGTTGCAGCAGGGTGCCAATGATGCGGCCAGCAGCATGGTGCGCGGGCTGGATCAGGTGGAGGAGTCCAACCGCACCGTTCTGGCCTGCGGCAAGGCCCTTGGCGAGATTGTCAGTTCGGTGGAGGTGATCAACGAGATGAACACTCATATCGCCACCGCCGCGGAGGAGCAGAGCAAGGTGGCGGAGGAGATCACCCGCAACGTGGTCAATATCGCCCATATTGCTACCGAATCAACGGCGGCGGCCTCCGAGCTGAACCAGAGTTGCCACGAGCTGGAGCAGCTATCGAGCGATCTCAAGCAGAAGGTGGGGCAGTTCCGCTGTTAAGCCTTCATACCAACGCACACAGCAGGAAACAGAAGAGGCGGCCCTTGGGCCGCCTCTTGTTATGAACCTCTAGTCGGTGCTGGCTCAGGCTTTCGCCAGTCGGCGCTCGATGGCATCCATCAGCATGCCGGTGATATGCACCGGGAAGGCCGCCTCGATTTCGCGGATGCAGGTCGGGCTGGTGACGTTAATCTCGGTCAGGCGATCGCCTATGATGTCGAGCCCGACGAAGATCAGCCCCTTCTCTTTCAGGGTAGGGCCCACCGCACGGGCGATGGCCCAGTCCGCCTCGCTCAAGGGGCGCGCCTCGCCGCGGCCGCCAGCCGCTAGGTTGCCACGGGTCTCTCCCTGGGCCGGGATCCGGGCCAGGCAATAGGGCACGGGCTCGCCGTCCACCACCAGCACCCGCTTGTCGCCGTCCTTGATGGCGGGCAGGAAGGTCTGGGCCATGCAGTACTGGCTGCCGTGGGCGGTGAGGGTCTCGATGATGACCCCCACGTTGGCGTCATCTTCCTTCATGCGGAAGATGGAGGCGCCGCCCATGCCGTCCAGCGGCTTGAGGATGACGTCCTTATGCTTCGCGTGGAAGGCGCGCAGCTTGTCGGCGCGGCGGGTCACCAGCGTGGTCGGGGTGTGTTCGGCAAACCAGGCGGTGTAGAGCTTCTCGTTGGCGTCACGCAGGCTCTGCGGCTTGTTGACGATGAGGCAACCCTCATCCTCGGCCCGCTCCAGCATATAGGTGGCATAGATAAATTCGGTGTCGAACGGCGGATCCTTGCGCATCAGGATCACATCGAGGTTGGAGAGCGGCTGATCCACCACCTCGCCCAGTGTGTACCAGTCGGCATAGTCATATTTGACGGTGAGCGGGCGCATGGTGCCAAAGGCACGACCGGCTTCCATGTAGAGATCCTTCATCTCCAGATAGAACAGCTCATAGCCGCGCTTTTGCGCCTCTTCGAGCATGGCAAAGCTGGAATCTTTCTTGATGTTGATGGCCGAGATGGGGTCCATCACGATGCCGAGTTTAATGGTCATCCGCTGTTCCTTTTTAATGGCTCGATAGGGTTGTAGGGTCGATTAGCGCAGCGTAATCGGCCGCTTGCGGCTGCGTCGATGCCGCCACGCGGCTGGTCGATGCTGCCCTCTGGTATTAAGCGAGATCGCCGAAGCGGCACTGCAGCGCCGTAATGGCGGTCAGGGCGGCGGTTTCGGTGCGCAGCACCCGCGGCCCCAGCAGCATCTCCTTGAAATCCTCTTGCACGGTACGGGCGATCTCGTCGCTGGACAAGCCCCCTTCCGGGCCGATCAGCAGCCGCACCCCGTGCTCGGGGACCGGCAGGGTGTTGATGCTGTAAGGGGCGCGCGGGTGCAGGTTGAGCTTGAGCTCCTGGGTCTCTTCCGCCAGCCAGGCGTCCAGCTCCATGGGCATGCGTACCTCGGGCACTACATTGCGGCCGCACTGCTCGCAGGCGCTGATCACCACCTTCTGCCACTGCTCGCGCTTCTTCTCCAGCCGATCGGCGGGCAGCTTGACGCCACAGCGCTCGGAGAAGAGCGGGGTGATACAGGTAACGCCCAGCTCCACCGATTTCTGGATGGTGAAGTCCATCTTGTCGCCACGGCTGATCACCTGACCCAGATGAATGGCGAATGGGGATTCCACCGATTGGGCATCGCAGTGGTCGATGGTCACTTCCACCGACTTTTTGCCGACGCTGGCGATGGTAGCGGGATATTGATTGCCATCGCCGTTGAACAGCTCGAGCTGCTGGCCCGGCTGCATGCGCAGTACCCGGCCGATATGGTTGGCGCCGTCTTCCGACAGGGCGATGGTCTGGCCAACTTGCAGGGTGGCCGATTCATAGATACGTGGAATGCGCATGGCTGATTGTCAGTCTCTTGCTTGGAAACCCTTCATATCCTGCTGCGAGGCGGCGAGCAAGGCTCACGCGGCAGAGGTGAAGGGCTTCATGATAGGAGGGGCGCTCCCCCTCTCTGGTCAAATGGGGTTATTGGCACTGCTTTTCAATAAAGGGATTGGTATTGCCCTGCAGCGTGCCGATAAGGCGGTTGCGCTCGCACTCCCAGCCTTCTGCCGGGTACTGCCTGTCCCAAGCTTCAAACAGTTTACGCTGTTGCGCCGCCAGACGCAGCCCATACTGCTGGCTCATGTAGAGGTAGGCTCGGGCGATCTGGCCCCGTACCGGCCCCTTGGGCGGTTGCACCCGACGATCCTTGAAATCCACCAGCATCTGGCACTGGCCGTACTGATCCGGCTTGCCGTTCCAGTCGGAGAAGCGGTAGTTGGCCCGATCGCCGTTCACCTCGCCGATGGCGGGGAAGAGGTTGTGCATGTCCCCCTCCATCTTGTTGAACTCGGGGCTCGCTTTTTCGCAGTTCTTGCGACCGCCATCCTGCCAGCACTGCAGCTGGTGGCCGAACTCCCAGGCGGGGACCACGTGCTCCCACTCGATGCGGGCGGCGCGCTTGGGCTGCTTGCGCGGCTCGTAGCCGCAGCTGGCGAGATCCGGGCTCATCTTCTTGCCCTGATAGTTGATGTCACAGCCGCAGTAGAAGGTGGTGGCATTGGGTTGGCTACGATAGAGCTTCACCAGATCCTGCTTGGCTTCGCGAAAGGTCTGGGCGTGCAGGGGCGCGCTGAGCAGCGACAAACCGGCCAGCAGGGTCAGGGCGAGGGAAGAGATGAAATGCATGGGATTCCTTGCAAACGGGATGATAGACGAACGATGGCGGGCACCCTAACACAGGGGCGCGACACAGGCTGGCTTACTGTTGGGGCTCCGGCCGTTCCCGCTCCAGCGGCTGCTTGCAGCGGCGACAGTGATAGCGGGCCTCGCCACGCACCACCTTGTTGTGGCGGCGTATCGACAGCTGATGCTGCTGGCATTGGCAGCGATAGGGCACGGTGCGCTGGGCCAGAACAGCCAGATCGAAGCTGTGGGTGGTTCTGGGCTCAAGGCCGAACACCTCCCGCATCACCGACTGCCACTGCTTGCCGTGAGGCAACACCCGGTTTTTACCGCGACCTTCACCGCTATGTTCACCCCAAAGGGCGTGAACCAGCAGATGGGCCACCTCGTGGGGCACCACCTCATCCAGAAACGCCTGCTGGTTGGCCTGATAGAGGGCGGGATTGAAGCGCAGCTCCCAGGTTTGCAGCCGCGCCGAACCCGCCGCCCGGCCCCGCATATTGCAGTAGATCCGCGGGCGGGGAAAGGTGCGGCCAAGGCGCGCCTCGGCCTGCACAAAACAGGCATCTACGCGTTGTTGCAGCAGGGCGACAAGCTGGGCAGGAGTGGCAGACATCAACATCTCGTCAGGTAGCGGATAAGCAAAAGGGGAGCCAGGCTCCCCTTTTATCACAACAGCGAGCCTTACAGGCCAGCGGCGGAACGCAGCAGTTCGGCCTTGTCGGTCTGCTCCCACGGGAACTCGTCGCGACCGAAGTGACCGTAGGCAGCAGTGGCCTGGTAGATCGGGCGCTTCAGATCCAGCATCTGGATCAGGCCATACGGACGCAGCTCGAAGTGCTCGCGTACCAGTTTGACCAGCAGATCCTCGGCGACCTTGGCAGTACCGAAGGTTTCGACGCTGATGGAGGTCGGCTCGGCCACGCCGATGGCGTAGGAGATCTGGATTTCACAGCGATCGGCCAGACCGGCGGCCACGATGTTTTTGGCAACGTAGCGGGCGGCGTAGGCAGCAGAGCGGTCAACCTTGGACGGATCCTTACCGGAGAAGGCGCCACCACCGTGACGGGCCATGCCGCCGTAGGTGTCGACGATGATCTTGCGACCGGTCAGACCGCAGTCACCCATCGGGCCGCCGATAACGAAACGGCCGGTCGGGTTGATGAAGTATTTGGTGTCCTTGTTGACCCACTCGGCCGGCAGCACCGGCTTGATGATCTCTTCGCGTACCGCTTCAACCAGATCTTTGTGGCTGATGGATTCGGCGTGCTGGGTAGAGAGCACCACGGCATCCACACCGATGATCTTGCCTGCGTCGTCGTAGGCGAAGGTCAGCTGGCTCTTGGCATCCGGGCGCAGCCACGGCAGGGTGCCGTTCTTGCGCACTTCAGCCTGACGCTTCACCAGCAGGTGAGAGTAGGTGATGGGGGCGGGCATCAGCACGTCGGTTTCGTTGGTGGCGTAGCCGAACATCAGGCCCTGGTCGCCAGCGCCCTGCTCCAGCGGATCGCTGCGGTCAACGCCCTGGTTGATATCCGGGGACTGCTTGCCGATGGCGTTCAGCACGGCGCAGGAGTCAGCGTCGAAGCCCATGTCGGAGTGGGTGTAGCCGATTTCACGCACGGTATCACGCACGATCTCTTCGATATCAACCCAGGCAGAGGTGGTTACTTCGCCGGCCACCATGACCATACCGGTCTTGACCAGGGTCTCACAGGCGACACGGGCCTTGGTATCTTGCTTGAGGATGGCGTCCAGTACCGCATCGGAGATCTGGTCCGCAATCTTGTCGGGATGGCCTTCGGAGACCGACTCGGAAGTAAACAGCTTTGCCATGATGGGAGTCTCAGCTTGTCTGGGTTATCGCCACAGCAATAACCGGGTGAATGGGATGGTGTAGAGGTATCTACATCTGGACGTCTATTTTAATTAGCGCCCCCCGCGATTGCCAGCACTATTTTGTCGTGGCATCGCAAGCCAGCTGCTAATGGCTCCTTACTATCCCCAAGGGGGTGGAAATCAAACGTTTGCATCTGTTCTCTTTAGTCAAAAGTAGCCAAGAAAAGCGATTGTCCTCCCAAAGCCACTTTATTCGTCCAGATAACATTTGCACGCCGCGCGCCCTGCTGGGACAATAACGCGCCTTAATCTTGGCCATCAAATGAAGCAATCGCAGGAGATTCAGATGCCTTCTCGTAAAGAGCTTGCCAATGCCATTCGTGCATTGAGTATGGATGCCGTTCAAAAAGCCAACTCCGGTCACCCGGGCGCCCCCATGGGAATGGCGGATATCGCCGAAGTGCTGTGGCGTAGCCACCTCAAACATAACCCGAACAACCCCAAGTGGGCCGACCGCGACCGTTTCATTCTCTCCAACGGCCACGGCTCCATGCTGCTGTACTCCCTGCTGCATCTCTCCGGTTATGACCTCTCCATCGACGATCTGAAAAACTTCCGCCAACTGCACTCTCGCACCCCGGGTCACCCGGAGTACGGCTATGCACCGGGCGTTGAAACCACCACTGGCCCGCTGGGTCAGGGCATCACCAACGCTGTTGGTATGGCGATCGCCGAAAAAGCCATGGCTGAGCAGTTCAACCAGCCGGGCCACGACATCGTTGACCACTACACCTACGCCTTTATGGGCGACGGCTGTCTGATGGAAGGTATCTCCCACGAAGCGTGCTCCCTGGCAGGTACCCTGCAACTGGGCAAACTGATCGCGTTCTGGGATGACAACGGTATCTCCATCGACGGTCACGTAGAAGGCTGGTTCACCGACGACACCGTCAAGCGTTTCGAAGCCTACGGCTGGCACGTTATCCCGGCTGTTGACGGTCACAGCCCGGAAGCCATCAATGCCGCCATCGAAGCCGCCAAGGCCGAGACCGGCAAGCCGACCCTGATCTGCTGCCGCACCATCATCGGTTACGGTTCACCGAACAAATCCGGTTCTCACGACTGCCACGGCTCACCGCTGGGCAACGACGAGATCGCCGCTGCTCGCGCGTTCCTGAAGTGGGACCACGCACCGTTCGTTATCCCGGCCGATATCGCTGCCGAGTGGAACGGTCAGGAGAAGGGCGCCAAGCTGGAAGCTGACTGGGCTGCCAAGTTCGCCGCCTATGAAGCCGCTCACCCGACCCTGGCTGCCGAATTCAAGCGCCGTACCACTGGCGAACTGCCTGCCAACTGGGCTGCTGAATCCGCCAAGATCATCGAAACTCTGCAAGCCAACCCGGCCAAGATCGCGACCCGTAAAGCGTCCCAGAACTCTCTGGAAGCGTTTGGCAAGCTGCTGCCGGAGTTCATGGGTGGTTCTGCCGACCTGGCGCCGTCCAACCTGACCATGTGGTCCGGTTCCAAGTCCCTGACCAACGACGATGCCTCCGGCAACTACATCCACTACGGTGTCCGCGAGTTCGGCATGTCCGCCATCATGAACGGTATCGCCCTGCACGGTGGTTTCATCCCCTACGGCGCCACCTTCATGATGTTCATGGAGTATGCCCGCAACGCCCTGCGTATGGCCGCCCTGATGAAGCAGCGCGTCATCTTCGTTTACACCCACGACTCCATCGGTCTGGGTGAAGATGGCCCGACTCACCAGCCGGTTGAGCAGATCGCGTCCCTGCGTCTGACCCCGAACATGAGCACCTGGCGTCCGTGTGACCAGGTTGAATCCGCGATCGCCTGGAAGCACGCCATCGAGCGTACCGACGGTCCGACTTCCCTGATCTTCTCCCGTCAGAACCTAGCCCAGATGGACCGCAGCGCCCAGCAACTGGCCGACACCGCCAAGGGTGGCTACGTGCTGAAGGATTGCGCCGGTACCCCTGAGCTGATCCTGATCGCCACCGGTTCCGAAGTAGAACTGGCCGTTGCCGCTTACGAGCAGCTGACTGCCAAGGGCCGTGCCGTGCGCGTGGTCTCTCTGCCTTGTACCGACGTGTTCGACGCCCAGTCTGCCGAGTACAAAGAGTCCGTCCTGCCGTCTTCTGTCACCAAGCGTGTGGCCATCGAAGCAGGCATCGCTGACTACTGGTACAAGTACGTCGGTTTCGGCGGCAAGATCATCGGTATGACCACCTTCGGTGAGTCCGCACCGGCCGAGCTGCTGTTCAAGGAATTCGGCTTTACCGTGGAAAACGTGGTTGCGACCGCTGAATCCCTGTAATTGCTGAATTTTGGGTCAATCTGACTCAATAGCCAGAACGATAAAACGCCCTCCATCGCAAGATGGGGGGCGTTTTTTATGGAAGAAATTAATGAGTAAGTATAAATTAAAGCTCTCAAATAATTGTATATAAATTTTATTGTATGGTGCCAGCGATGAAATTAATAAATGAAATAATAGACATCCTTAGTGCTGAAAAACCAAATTTAACAAATGCTTTTATAAAAACCAAAGTGCTTTTATATCGGCTAGGTCAAAAAGACTTAGTTACATGGGTCAATAATGAGCTGAATGGCTATCAAAATGTCGAAGAGTTACCTCCTTATCGTATTCTATCATCGGAGGTTTTAGTCAATGCATCTAATATGGCATATCAGGCCAATCGTCATCCAATACCGTTGTCACATTTAGATGCAGAATTACGAAGTTCATTGGAGAATTCAGAGTTAATGCATTCTTTAGCTGTATTAGAAGAGTTTGCAAAATCTGACTCTCAATTTTTAGAGCGACCTCTACAAATGGAGTGGATTCCAATTCTTAATAAGGGGCTGGCAAATAACTATCGTATCCAAAAAGCTTGGTGTGAAATACCTATTTCAGGTGTGGTTCAAACGCTGACAGAGGTTCGTTCTAGATTGTTAGACTTTCTCCTAGAATTAAATAATGAGTTTGGTGATGATATGACTGATGAGCAAGTAAAAAGCAAAGCTAGTGAAGTAGATCCAGCATCAATGTTTAATAATGCAATCTTCGGAGACAACACAACAATTCTTGTTGGTAAATAAAATACTCAACATGTTGTTAACTCTAAGGTTTTTAATAATGTCTCTGCTTTAGAAAAGGAGCTTCAGAGGCATGGAGTTTCTGAAGATGATATACATGAATTAAAGGCCGCACTTGAATCAGATAAGGGGCATGTTGATATAGAAAAAAAGGAATATGGTCCTGAAGTGAAGTCATGGTTTAAAAAAATGGTAGGTAAGGCTGCTGATGGAGCTTGGCAGATAAATTTAGGTGTCGCCGGTAACATTATATCAGAGCTTCTCAATAAATATTATGGTTGGTGATGTTAAAATATATTTCCTAGATATTTATGTTTTCCAAACATAGGAGTCGGTACAAAAAGACACCAGCCTAAGCCGGTGTCTTTTATTATTCAACTCAACCTTTACGCTTGCGGCGGGGTACTTTCCGCGTTGGACATCACCGCATCAATTTGCACCAGGGCACCGGCGGGCAGTTCGCTCACCCCGAATACGGTGCGGGCAGGCAGATAGCCTGGGAAGTATTTGGTGTAGACGGCGTTGACTGCATCCAGATCGGCGATATTGCCAAGCTGGATATTCACCTTGACGATATCGTCCATCACATGGCCGATGCTCTCCACAATCGCCTTGATATTGCTCAGGCACTGGGCGGCCTGCTCTTTGACACAGCCAGTCAGGATCTTGCCGGTGGCGGGGTCAATCGGCAGCTGCGCAGACAGATGGTTGTAGTGGGAGAAGGCGACGGTCTGGCAATGGAGCGGGCTGCGTGGTGCCTTGTCGGTATTGCGGGCGCTGATCACCAGATTGTGTCTGTCTTCCACCAGTTGCGGCGGGGTGCCGTCACCGTGGGAGATGACCGCATCCATCTGCACCCGTGCCCCCATGGGCAGGGCGGCGGCACTGACCACCGAGCGGGCGGGCAGATAGGCGACGGCGCGGGCGATGGCGGAGTCGGGGAAGAAGGTGGTGTAGACCTCGTTGACGGCCTCCAGCTCGGCCAGATCGGTCAGATAGACGGTGACCTTGACGATATCGTCAAACGGCACGTCGATGCTCTCCAGCACTGCCTTGATATTGTGCAGGCACTGACCCGCCTGCTCCTTGATGCCACCGGCGACCAGCTGGCCCGAGGCGGCCTCGACCGGCAGCTGGGCGCCGATATTGTTGTAGTGGGAGAAGGCCACGGTGTGAGTGGAGAGCGGATTGTGCGGCGCCTTGTCACTGTTGCGGGCCAGTTTAATCAGCGGGCAGGGGGCTTGCGGGAAGGTGCCTTCGCCGTTGGAGATGATGGCATCGATCTGCACCAGCGCGCCCAGCGGCAGGGCGGCGACGGCGAGAGTGGTGCGGGTCGGCAGATAGCCTGGGAAGAATTCGCGATAGACGGCGTTGACCGCCTCCAGATCCGCCATCTCTTTCAGGAAGATGGTCGCTTTGACCATATCGTCCATCACATGGCCGATGCTCTCGATGATCGCCTTGAGGTTGCTCAGGCACTGTCTGGCCTGCGCAGTGACATCGCCACTCACCATCTTGCCGCTGATCGGATCGACCGGCAGCTGGGCGGAGATATTGTTGTAATGGGAGAACGCCACCGTTTGGGTGCAGGGGCCCAGATCCTGGGGTGCATGGGTGGTATTTCTTGCCGACTTGATGATGGTGCCACTCATAGATATGCCTCTTTTTAATATTTGTTGTTAATTCAGGTACAGGTTGACCCCATCTTGTTGTGCGCCATGGCCACTGCGCCAGCGGCGGCATCCCCGGTTATTATTTGTGATCCACTCAATAGCTGAGAGGGATAAGAGAGGAAGAGACAGGGTAGATATTTCAGACAGGGCGATTCTATGAGTGGCTATCAGGGGTTGCAAACCACGGATTGCATTTCTATGAGATGGCTCAACGCTCGCAAATTTAATGTGATTGCTATTCAATTCATGCTGAATAGTCACCCGTTTGCCCGCCAATGGTCCTGCATCGAGCAGTAGCCCAGTGAGGGCGGGTGTTGGGGCGCAGGCCTTGGCAGAACAGGGCTGTGAATAAAGGGTTAACGCCATGCATCAGCCTGCCAGTAAACGGCATTACGGTGCATAGATATGTACTTTATGTTTTTTTAATCCTCTATCTTCAATCGTGAAAATATGCTAGCTGCCATTCATGTCGCAACGGCTAAAGATGTGGCTGGAATATAATGCAAATATTTGCATGAGCGGCAGATTGATAATTATCTGGCAGTCACAGTATGGCCGCAGATGTGAGGCGATTTTATCTCGCGATATATAGCGAGATATTCCATAAGATTGCAGCAAAAAATATGGGCCTCATGGTGCGTAATGGAAAGCACAGGAAAATGGCGGGGTTGTCATGGCGGGTTGTCATGGCGGGTTGTCATGGCGAGTTGGAGGGCCGGGTGAGCGAGCCATTCAGGCCGAGCTTTCACAACCCCGAGCGCAAAGCCGACCCGATGAAAGATCCGTCCCGATAAAGCGATAGTGCACCACCCAACGCAACAGCCCCGAACTTGGTCAGATCGGGGCTGCTGTGGGTCTATGAGGGGGCGAACGACCGTGGTTGGCTAGGGTTATCCCGCGGGATAGAGCGCCCCCAGCACGGCCGGACGGCTGGCGCCGGTCACGGCCGGCAGGTTGCCCGGCTTGCGGTGGACAAAGCACATCGCCAGCCAGGCAAAGGCAGCGCCTTCCACCCAGTCGGGGGCCAGCCCCAGCTCGGCAGTGCTGGCGATGCGCCATGCAGGCAGCAGGCTGGCCAGCTCCTTTAGCAGCGGGGCGTTATGGGCACCGCCGCCGCAGACAAACAGCTCGGCTTTCGGCTGGCTGGCACCGACTGACTCTGGCCGGGCGGGCAGTTGGCGGGCGAGGCTGTGGCAGGTGAGCGCCTGCAGGGTGCGCTGCACATCCACGGGGGCGTAGTCACTGCCTGCCAGCTCATCATCGAGCCAAGCGAGGGTGAACATCTCCCGCCCTGTGCTCTTGGGGGCGGGGGCGGCGAAATAGGGGTGAGCCAGCAGCGTGTCCAGTAGGGCCGGGATTGGCTTGCCGCTGGCGGCCCATTGGCCTCCGGCGTCATAGCTGCCGCCGTGCGGTTGATGGCGGCGATACCAGCCATCGAGCAGGGTGTTGGCCGGGCCGGTATCAAAACCATACACCCCGCCCGGATTGCCCGGCAGCACCGAGATATTGGCGATGCCGCCGAGGTTCAGCACCACCCGCAGCGCGCCAGGCTTGGCAAACAGCGCCTGATGGAAGGCGGGCACCAGCGGCGCCCCCTGACCGCCGAGGGCCATATCCATGGTGCGAAAATCGGCGATCACATCGATGCCGGTCAGGGCGGCCAGCAGGGCGGCATTGCCGATCTGCAGGGTAAAGCCGAGCTGGGGGCGGTGGCGGATGGTCTGGCCGTGGCTGCCGATGGCGCGAATATCGGCGGGCGTGAGGCCCGCCTTGGCCAGCAGCGCCTGGGTCGCGGCGGCAAACTCCTGCGCAATCAGATTGTCGGCCACCCCCATGCGGTCGATTTCGTTGTCGCTCGGGGTGCAGAGGGCATGCAGCGTGCGGGCGGTCTCTTGCGGCCAGGGGTGACAAAGCGCCGCTTCGACCCGCAGTTCATCCCCGTCGATCATCACCAGTACGGCGTCGATACCGTCCATGCTGGTGCCTGACATCAATCCGATATATCGTTCAGCCATTGGCTCTCCTCACTTGCTGGCCGGAATACTCCGGTTCCCGACACCCATCCGATATGGCGCTCAGTCATACGCTCACTTCAATCGGGTTGCCAGGCGCAGGCTCAATAAAAGGGGCTGGCAGGGCCTTCACCCTGCCAGCCCTGATGGCTCAGTTGCCGCGACTATCCCGCCTGTTCTGGGCCAGTTGCAGCTCGGGCTTGTCGAGTTTGGCCAGTTGCGGCATCGCCAGCTTCCTGAAGTTGGCCAGCTCGCGCCCGCTCAGGGTCTCTGCCTGCGGCAGGGTGAGGGTGCGCGGGTTCTTGTGAATGCCGCCCACCACAAATTCATAGTGCAGGTGCGGGCCGGTGACGCGGCCGGTGCCACCCAGGGTGCCGATGGTCTGCCCCTGCTTCACCCGCTGCCCCTTGTTGACGGTGCGTTTGGAGAGGTGCAGGTACTTGGTCACATAGTTGCCAGCATGCTTGATAAAGACATAGTTGCCGTTGAACTGGTTGTAACCGGCGGCCACCACGCTGCCGGAGCCCGCCGCCATGATGGGGGTGCCCACCGGCGCCACATAGTCGATGCCGTTGTGGGGGCGGATCTTGCCGGTCACCGGATGGAGGCGGCGCGGGTTGAAGTTGGAGCTGATGTATTTGAAGTTGACCGGCGCACGCAGGAAGCTCTTGCGCATCGCCTTCCCTTCCGGGGTGTAGTAGTTGCCATCTTCATTGAGCACGGCGCGGTAGGCGGTGCCCTGGTTGACGAACTCGGCCGCCAGAATATCGCCGGAGGCAACCCGCTCGTCGTCGCGGAACTTGTCTTCGTAGACCACCCGGAAGCTGTCTCCCGGCTGCAAGTCCTGGGCAAAGTCGATATCCCAGCCAAAGATGGCGGCGAGATCCATGATCTGATCTTCCGTCATCCCCGCGTCCACCGCGGCGCCCCAGAAGCTGGAGCGGATCTCGCCCTTGCTCACCTGTTCGCGGGTGTCGAGGGCGATCTTGACGTTGCGGGCGACAAATTCCTCATCCTTGCGAACGACCTTGAGCGCCTGCTCCAGACTGTGGGGGTAATAGAGGCTGTTTAGCTCGCCATGTTCGGTGAGCTTGAAGGTGAGCTCCTGCCCCGGTTGCAACATCCGCAGGGGATCGCTGCCATCGAGCTGGTCGATCAGGTGTAGATCTGTGGTGCTCAGGCCAATGCGCTGGAAGATCACCCCCATGTTGTCGCCACGGCGCACCTTCACCTGCTTGGTGATGTAGCGCGGCTTGGGCGGGGTCACGGGCTGAGCGGCCTCGGCCGTCAGCTCGTCGTTCAGTGCGTTGTCGTTAGCCGGTTCCCGCAGGGCAATCTCGTTGCCGTTTTCATCGACCCGTGTTGCTACCGCCTGTTCGCTTGGCCAGGCAGCCAGCATCATGATCATGATGCTCAAAATCAGCACCATCTTGCGGTGCCAGTGGGGGAGGGAGTTGAAGGCGTGCCAAATAACCATGGAAAGTTGATGAAGTCGGGCAGAATGGACGGATTTTACAGCCTTTCCAATTGGCCCGCCATTCCAGTAATATGTTTGGCCCTGTGGAATCGTGATTGGAGAGTCAAAAAATGTCCCAGCTCGAGGTGGCGCTAGCCGAGATCAAGCGCGGAGCGGAAGAAATTCTGGTTGAAGAAGAACTTGTCGCCAAGTTGAAGGAAGGGCGCCCGCTGCGCATCAAGTTGGGCATGGACCCGACGGCCCCCGACATTCACCTGGGTCATACCGTGATCCTCAACAAGCTGAAGACCTTCCAGGATCTGGGCCACGAGATCATCCTGCTGATCGGCGATTTCACTGCCATGGTGGGTGACCCCTCCGGCAAGAACAGCACCCGTCCGCCGCTCTCCGAAGAGGCCATCAAGCACAACGCCCTCACCTATGCGGAGCAGGCGTTCAAGATTCTCGATCCCAAGAAGACCCGCATCGAGTACAACTCCAGCTGGCTGGGCGAGCTGGGTGCGACCGGCATGATCAAGCTGGCGGCCAAGCAGACCGTAGCCCGCATGATGGAGCGCGACGACTTCAAAAAGCGCTACACCGGCGGCCAATCCATCGCGATTCACGAATTCCTCTATCCGCTGCTGCAAGGCTATGACTCGGTCGCGCTGAAGGCGGACGTCGAGCTGGGCGGTACCGATCAGAAGTTCAACCTGCTGATGGGCCGCGAGCTGCAAAAAGATGCCGGCATGGCCGCCCAGTGCGTGCTGATGATGCCGCTGCTGGTGGGTCTGGATGGCGTCAAGAAGATGTCCAAGTCCGCTGCCAACTACATCGGCGTACACGATGCCCCGGGCGAGATGTTCGGCAAGATCATGTCCATCACCGACGATCTGATGTGGAACTACTACGAGCTGCTCTCCTTCCGTCCGCTGGCTGAAATTGAAGGGTTCAAGGCGGGCATCGCTGCCGCTACCCTCAACCCGCGCGACGTGAAGATCTGGCTGGCCAAAGAGATCATCACCCGCTATCACGACGAAGCGGCGGCCGAAGCGGCCCACGAAGATTTCACCCAGCGCTTCTCCAAGAACGCCATTCCGGACGAAATGCCGGAAGTCGAGTTGGCACTGGAAGGTGAAGGGCTGGCCATCGCCAACCTGCTGAAAGAGGCCGATCTGGTGGCCACCACCTCCGAAGCGCTGCGGATGATCAAGCAGGGCGCGGTCAAAGTGGATGGCGAGAAGCTGGAAGATGGCAAGGCGCTGATTGGTGCCGGTACCGCCGTCTATCAGGTTGGCAAGCGCAAGTTTGCCCGGGTGACGGTCAAGTAAGCCCTGATCGCTCAGCCCGCGCTGACTGGTCATCCAGTCTGATGCGTTGCATAAGAGAAGCCTCCCTTGCGGAGGCTTCTCTGTATGGACGATATGGGCGGGAAGCGCAGATAACAAAACCGGCATCAGGGGATGCCGGTTTTTTTATTGTTTTGCGGGATCGCTGGTCTTAGCGGGCCAGCTGGACGGCGGCGCGCGCGTTGGCCGGTTGCGGGCGGAGCCTGGTTTTTGGTGCGCAAGCCACTTTCAGGCGCAGCCACTCGCGCCACAGCAGCCAGCAGAGCGGCAGGGTGAGCAGCAGCACGGTGGCTGGCTGGGCCATCAGTACGCCGTCACGACCCCACTGCTGTGGCAGCAGGAAGATGAGCGGCAGCAGCAGCACGGTTTTGGCGATGGAGATGAGCAGCGCCTGACGGGTGCGCGCCATGGATTGCAGTAGCACGATGCCGAACATGATGATCCCCTCCAGCGGAATGGCGCCGAGGTTGAGGGTCAGGCTGCTGATGGCGGCGGCCAGCAGTTCGGGATCCTTGTCGCCGGTATAGAGCATGGCGACCTGTCCCGGCAGCAGCTGGATGGTGAGCCACACCAGCATGCCGTAGATAAAGGTGAACTTGAGCCCCATCTCCATCAGGTACTTGAGGTTGCGATGATGCTTGGCCCCCGCCGCCTTGCTGATGAGTGGCTGAATGCCGAACGCCAGCCCCTGCAGAATGACGATAAAGACCGCCTCGGTGTAACCGGCCACGGTAAAGCCCGCCAGATCCTTCACATTGCCATACACCATCAATTGGCTGTTGTGCAGCATCAGCAGCAGGCCGAGGTTGAACTGGGCAATCAGGCTTGGCAAACCGGTAAAGAGCAGGTTCGGCATGGCGGGGAGGTTGGGCACCAGATCCCGCCAGCTGAGGCGCAGCCGGGCCCAGGGGGTAAAGAAGTAGCCAAGGCCGATCAGGCTCACGGCGCCTTCTGCCATCAGGGTGGCTTGCGCGGTACCGATCAATCCCAGCCCCAGCCGACCCACCATGATGTAGTTGAGGATGATGTTGAGCACGGCGCCGCTGCTCACCAGCACCATGGCCAGTTTCGGGCGGCCATCGTTGCGCAGCAGATAGGGGACCGCCAGATTGCTGGCCAGCAGCAGGGTGCCGCCGCCAATCCAGGTGAGGTAGTCACTCGCCTGTTTCCAGGTCTCGGTGCCCTGTTCAATCCCCAGCCCCAGCAGGATATCGGTGTGGGTGTAATAGAGCAGACCCGGCGCAATGATCCCGAGTCCGGCCAGCAGCCAGAGGGCGTTGACCAGTGCCTGACGGGCCAGCGTGTCGTTTTTCGCCCCTTGCTGGAAGGAGATGGCGGTGGCCGCCCCCATGCTGATCATGGCGGCCAGACCAATCAGCACCATGATGACCGGATAGACCAGATTGATCCCGGCGAGGCCAGCGGCACCGACATAGTGGCCGACGAAGATGCCGTCGACGAGGTAGTAGGCCCCCGAGACCAGCATGGCAAGAATGGAGGGGAGGGCATAAGCCCAGAAGCGACGGGTCATGGCCCGTTGCCGCAGTGTTAAATAGGCAGACATATCTGTTCTCTCGGGGAGCTCGAATATCGAACAGCTAGTCTAGATTAATACTTATTTGGTGATAATCAGGGTTTCACTTGATGAATTACTGAGTATCGCTCATCAATCCTGGGTGTTGGTAGTGAGCCTTGAGCATGTCGATCAGGATGCGCAGGCCGCTGCCCAGCTGATGCCGACTGGGATAGAAGAGGTAGAAACCGGCAAAGGTGGGGCACCAGGGCTCCAGCACGGTGAGCAGTTTCCCCTCCGCGACCTTTTGGCTCACCTCCTCTGCCAGACAGTAGGCCAGCCCCAGCCCCGCCTCGGCGGCACCGAGATAGAGCGCCGGGGTGCTGGTAGTGAGCGGCCCGGTCACCTCAATTTCCAGCATGTTGCCGTCGGCGGCAAAGGCCCAGCGATAGTGATGGTGCGGGGTGAGGCGATAGCCGATACAGGCGTGGCGGCTCAGCTCGCTCGGGTGCTCCGGCGTACCGTGCTCGGCCAGATAGGCGGGGGAGCCCACCACCAGATAGCGCTGGGGCGAGCCAAGGGGAATGCCGATCATCTCCTTGGGCAGCAAGTCCCCGTAAAAGAGCGCCGCATCATACCCATCTTCAATCAGCCGGGGCATCAGCTCCTGCTCCACCACCTCCACCTGCATTCTGGGATAACGGCGCAGATAGTCGATCAGCACAGGTGCCAGCAGGCTGTCGATGGCGCCACGGGGGGCGCAGAGCTTGAGTCGTCCCACCGGCTCGTCGCTGTTGCGGGCCAGCTCGCTGAGCGCCTCTTCCAGGGTATTGAGGGTGGGGAGCAGTTGCTTGAGCAACCGCTGGCCCGCGTCGGTCGGCACCACGGCGCGGGTGCTGCGGTTGAGCAGCCGCACCCCCAGCCGCTCTTCCAGTCCTTTCAGGCTATGGCTGAGGGCAGAGGCGGAGACCCCGAGTTCGAGGGCGGCTTTGCTGAAACTGCGGTGGCGGGCGACGGCGGCAAACACCGCCAGTTCGGCGAGATCGGTACGGGTAATGGTCATCATCAATCAACAAAAAGGCGTGAATCCCAAGGGTACGCCAAGGGCGTGCCGCACACAATCCGCACGGAATATGCGAATTGTTGCGAAAGCGTAGCCGCTCACAGGCCATTGATTCCGGTGAAACTAAGTTTAATTGTTAAAAAAAACTCACAATAAGGCGCTTCTAGTGTGATCTTGGTCGTCCGAAAGGCGACCCGAATCAAACTTTGGTTGATTAATTCAAAAAAACGCTGTGATTAATAGGGGCATTTAATTAAAGTCAGCCCATCAAGAGTGGTGCGCGTTAATCGGTTGTTAAGTGAGACGGGCGCCGACCCTCAGGGTCAAAATCTCGCACTGTTGTTTGTTGCGGTCTTGTTGTCACAAGGAGTGATGGCCAGGTTGCCGGGGTGCGAGAGGTTAATAACAAGGACGGACAGCAGGCGTTCCAGGGAGAGGGAACCGGGCCAAGGGCCCGAACAAACAAGAATCCCATTTTTCCTAGATGACAGGAACAACATATGTCTGACATGAATATTGCAGCTGATGGTCGTTTAGCCAGCAACACTTCCCGTGGCATCAACAAGGCCGATGTGGTCTGGATGCTGGGTCTGTACGGTACCGCGATCGGTGCCGGTGTGCTCTTCCTGCCAATCAACGCCGGTGTAGGTGGCCTGTGGCCGCTGGTTGCCATGTTGATCCTGGCCCTGCCGCTGACTTTCTTTGCTCACCGTGGTCTGGCCCGCTTCGTGCTGTCCGGCTCTACCCGTGATGGCGACATCACTGAAGTAGTAGAAGAGCACTTCGGCAAGACCGCAGGCAAATTCATCACCCTGCTCTACTTCTTTGCCATCTACCCGATCGTACTGATGTACTCAGTCGCCATCACCAACACCGTCGAGAGCGTGATTGTTCACCAGCTGGGCATGTCTGCACCTCCCCGTGCCATCCTGTCACTGGCGCTGATCCTCGGTCTGATGGCTGTTGTTCGTCTGGGCGGCCAGGTTATCGTCAAAGCGATGAGCGTGCTGGTATTCCCGTTCGTGATCACCCTGATGGGCCTGGCGTTCTACCTGATCCCGCATTGGAATGGTGCCATCATCACTGAAGCTCCGGCCCTGTCCGATGCCTTCAATGGTGACTTCATCAAGACCCTGTGGCTGGCCATTCCGGTCATGGTGTTCTCCTTCAACCACTCCCCGATCATCTCCTCCTTCGCGGTGGATAACAAAGGTCGTTACGGTGAAGGTGCCGAGAAGAAGTGCAGCAACATCCTGCTGGGCGCCCACGTCATGATGGTAATGACCGTTATGTTCTTCGTATTCAGCTGCGTACTGAGCCTCTCCCCGGCTGACCTGGCTGCTGCCAAAGAACAGAACATCTCCATCCTGTCCTACCTGGCCAACCACTTCGACAACGCGGTTATCGCCACTGTGGCTCCGTTGATCGCCATGGTTGCCATCAGCAAATCCTTCCTGGGTCACTACCTGGGTGCGCAAGAAGGCATGAACGGCCTGATGGCCAAGGCGCTGCGTGAAAAGGGCAAGAACGTTGACACCAAGCAACTGAACAAAATCACTGCCGTGTTCATGATCCTGACCACCTGGGCCATCGCCACCATCAACCCGAGCATCCTCGGTATGATCGAAGACCTGGGCGGCCCGATCATCGCAATGCTGCTGTTCCTGATGCCGATGTACGCCATCGCCAAGGTGCCGGCCATGCGCAAATACGCTGGCAACATCAGCAACGGCTTCGTGACCCTGATTGGCCTGATCGCCATGTCCGGTATCATCTACAAGCTGATTGCCTGATAACTCCGGTTAATCCTTGTGAAAAAGCCGCCTCGTTCGAGGCGGCTTTTTTTTGGCCGGAATTCAGGGCTGGGCGTTGTCGATATTCTCCGACTGCCAAAGGGCATAGCCCTTGCCGGAGGCCGTGGTGGGCAGGTCGATCTGCATCAGGTCATTGCCGATGACGAAGGGGCCGGTGTAGTGGGCACGCAGATCCTGCGCCAAATCCTTCACCGAGATCTGGCCGTTGAGGCCGATATGGCTGAACACGGTCAGCGCCGGTTTGGCTTCGTTCATTACCCGGGCCGCTTGCTCGGGGGATGCGAGGTGACCGGCGATCGCCTTGTAGCCGGGGTTGGCCTTCATCCGGGCGGCGGAGGTCATGGAGACGCAGTGCACCAGCAGATCGGCCCCCTTGGCCTGCTTCACCACTTCGGGGCTGTAGCGGGTATCGCCGGAGAGCACCACGCTGTGGCCGTGGTAGTCGATGCGATAGCCGAACGATGGCTTGATGTTGACCCCGTGGTCGTTATCAAAGGCGGTCACCTTGACCCCATCCTGGTCGTAGACCACCCCGGCGGTGACCTCGTGGCTGTTGATCTCCACCCCGTCCAGCGGCGTTCCCTCATCCTTGACCCGGGTGGCGATGTCGGTGGCGTAGGCCTGCTGCAAGCCACGGGCGAGGGCGGTGATGTCTTTGGGGCCGTAGAGTTCCATTGGCGCGTGGCGCTGGCCATAGGCCGGTTGCAGCCAGCCGGTCAGCCAGAGATCCGCCAGCCCGTTGGTGTGGTCTGAGTGAAAGTGGGTGAGGAAGAAGGCGTTGACCCGGCCGATGGGGATATGCAGCTGCCACAGGCGAGTGGCGGAGTTGCGGCCAAAATCGAACACCAGCTTCTGGTTGCCCGCCTCGACGAGGGTGCTGTAGCCGCCGCGACTGATCTGGGGCACCGGGGTGCCGGTGCCGAGCAGGCTGACCCGGAAGATATCGGGCTGGGCCTTGCTCAGGGTTGCGGTGGCCGGGGCGGGAGTCTGATCGTGGTTGTTGATAAAGCTGCTCTCGGCAGCCTGACTGACACCGGTGGCGAGCAGACCGACCAGTAGCGCGGCCAGATAGGTACTTTTCATGGAGAGTTATCCTGTGGGGAGGGAATGGCATCACTCTATTGGTAACTAAAAGATGGATAAATTGGCTAAAATCCATTTCTTAATAAACTTTTGGTTGTGAATAGGGGGCCTGGCAGCGGGCCGCATAGCCCTGAAAAGCGGGCAAAGGAGGGGTTTTGGACCGATTGACCAGTATGCGCATCTTCACCCGGGTGGTGGAGCTGGGTTCATACAGCGCGGTGGCGAGCGAGCAGGGGATCAGCGCCCAGATGGTGGGCAAGCATGTGCAGGGACTGGAGCAGTGGCTGGGGGGCAAGCTGTTTCACAAGACCACTCGCCAGCAAGCCCTCACCGAGCTGGGGCTGCTGTTTCTTGCCCGCTGCGAGCGGGTACTGGAGGAGCTGGCGCTGACCGAGTCGCTCACCCAGAATCTGCTGGCCGAGCCAGCCGGTCGGCTGCGTATCGCCGCTCCCCTCAGTTTTGGCCACCACCGGTTAGTGCCGCTGCTGCCCGCTTTTCTCGATCGCTACCCCAAGCTGGATCTGGATCTGCAGCTCACTCCCCGCTGGGTCGATCTGGTGGAGGAAGGGTTCGACGCCGCCATCCGTACTCTGCGCCCGCAGGATGAGGCGCTCATTGCCCGCCCGCTGCTGACCCAGCACTACCGCCTTTGCGCGGCGCCAGACTACCTCAATCGTTACGGCGTGCCCCGTCATCCGGCCGATCTCGCTCGCCACCAGTGTCTACACGGCAACTGGGGTGAGCATGAGCGTTGGCAGTTTGTCGGCGAGGATGGCCAGAGCGAAGAGGTGCGGGTGGCCTCGCGTCTGCGCATCAACCACTGGCCAGCGCTGCTGACGGCAGCGCTGGCTGGGGCCGGCATCACTTTGCAGCCCGCCGAACAGGTGCGCGACCATATCGCCACGGGGCGTCTGTTCCCGCTGTTGAGCCACTATCAGACTCCTGCCAAGACCCTCTATTTCATCTATCCGGCGGCGCGGCGGCAGGTGCTCAAGATCACCCTGCTGGGGGATTTTCTGGCCGAGTCCCTGCAATCGGAATCTGAAGCTGAATAAAGGGCTGCATATTCTCGCCACCGCGCTTAACCATCGTGCTTAACAAAGGGGCGGGGCAGGCCTAACATGGCGGGATGTTTTTTTAGTCAGGACAAAAGGATATGTCTGGGTTGAAAAAGGATCTCGGGCTCTGGCAGGGGATGGGGCTGCTCGCCACTTCGCTGCTGGGCACCGGGATCTTCGTTGTGCCGGCGACCGCCGCCTCGCTGGCGGGCGGGGCCTCGCTGTGGGCCTGGTTGCTGCTGATTGCGCTGGTGCTGCCCATCGCCTTTACCTTCGCTCGCCTCGGCCGCCGCTATCCCCACGCGGGCGGCGCGCCGCACCTGATTGGCCTCGCCTTTGGCAATGGCGCCGAGCGCTTCTCCGCCTTCCTCTTTCTGGCGGTGTTACCGGTGGGGTTGCCCGCCGCCCTGATGATCGCCGCCGGTTTCTGGCACGCCCTGTTCGAGATGGGGGAGTGGGCCCTCTGGGCCATCCAGTTGCTCACTCTGCTCGGGGTCTTTCTGCTGGGGCTGCGCGGGGCGCGCTCCTCCGGCAACCTGCAACTGTTGATTGCGCTCGCCATTCTGGGGCTCACCCTGCTTATCTGGTTCAAGGGGGAAGTGAGCTGGCGCGACGCAGCCCGGCCCTTGCCGAGCGCGGGCGAGTGGCCTGCCATGGCCACCGCGCTGGCGGTGATGTTCTGGTGTTTTGTCGGGCTCGAAGCCTTCGCCCACATGGGGGAGGAGTTCAAGCGGCCGGAGCGGGATTACCCCATCGCCCTGCTCGGCGGGGTGCTGCTGGCGGGGCTTATCTACTGGGTACACTCGCTGGTGGTGCTCAAATATGGCCTCTATGGCGATGAGGCGAAGAATGCCACCGCCATCCCCTCCCTGCTGGCGCTGCTGTTTGGCCCCACCGCCAAGTGGCTGGTGGCGGTGCTCGGTTACCTCTCCTGCTTTGCCAGCATCAACATCTACATTCAGGGCTTTGCGCGGCTGATCTGGAGCATGGCGCGCGAAGGCAAGCTGCCCCCTTCGCTGGCCGTGCTCACCGCTCGCGGGGCACCGCTGCGGGCGCTCACTCTGGTGCTCGCCATCTGCCTGCTCTGCATCACCCTGATCATCTGGTTGCGACTGCCGCTCGATGAGCTGATCCGCTACGCCAACGGCAACTTCGTGCTGGTCTACCTGCTCTGCATGGCGGCGGGCTGGCGTCTGCTCGGTGGGGTGGGCAAGGGGCTGGCGGGAGTGAGCGTACTGCTCTGCGCCCTGGTGCTGGTGGCGCTCGCCACTCAGGTGCTATATGCGGTGGTGCTGAGTCTGGCCTATGGCGGCTTCTCGTTGTGGCGGCGCAGACGCCGCCGCTCGGCGTCCGATGAGCGTGTCTGCGCCATCAAGTAGCCGACCGACAAAAAGCCCCGCAGTCTCCAGGTGCGGGGCTTTTTGTTGCAGGTCACAGGCTGGTGGGCAGGTCGCTGCGCAAGATGGCGTAGTGGCGCAGGGAGATGAAGCCATCCCCCTTGCGCTCGCACTCCCGCGCAGTGCCCTCGTAGTGAAAGCCCGCCCGCTCGAGCAGGCGGGCGGAGGGGAGGTTGGGCTCCTCCACCACTGCCAGCAGCCGGTGCAGGTCGGTGGTGCGGTAAGTAAGCGGCAGCCACAGCCGCAGCGCCGCACTCATCACCCCCTTGCCCCAGTGTTCGGGATAGAGCCAGTAGCCCAGCTCGGCTCGCCGGTGAGTCGGGTCGGCATCGTTATAGCCGATGGCGCCCAGTGGCTCGCCCGTGTGCCGGTCACGAACGAGGTGCCAGGCGCCGCGGCCGGTGCGGATCAGCTCGGCATACCACTCCATTTGGGCTTGGCACGCCGTCAGGCTGTCGTAGCTGACGCCGTAATAGGCGACGACCCGCGGATCCGACAGGCCGCGATAGATATGGGGCAGATCGGCATCCATCACAGGGTCTAGCTGGATGACGTCCCCTTGCAGTGTGTTCATTCTCTTCTCCTTTTGGGTGGCCAACGCTGGCCCCCCGGTGTCAGTAAGCGGTTGTACAGAGGTATGGCGGTATGGATCAGCGATGGCTCAAGCCCAGCAAACCGGTAAGCTGCCGCAGTTCGTTACGCCACTGCTGTTGCAGGCGCGGAGTCTGGTGGCGCGGTTTGCGGGCCAGATCGGCGGTTAGCAGGGCGTCGAGCTCATACCAGCGTGCCAGCAGCATCTCTTCATCCTCCCCTTGGCAGGTAGAGCGGAGGTGCGCGGCCGCTTGCGTATCGCTGGTCGGTTGCAGAGGCGAGACCTCGGCGTCCAGCAGCTCGGCATAGGCCCGCTCGGCGCTGTGGGCCTCCCGGATCTGCCAGTCTCTGATCAGCCAGAAGCGGTTGCAACTGCGCTCGATCAGCTCCCGGTCGTGGGAGACCAGCAGCACGCCCCCCGGGAAGGCGGCAATGGCCTCGGCCAGCTGCTCCTTGCCCGCCAGATCCAGGTGATTGGTGGGCTCGTCGAGCCAGAGCATGTGGTGGCTGCCGAGCGACAGGGCGAGAAACAGCAGCCGTGCCCGCTCGCCCCCGCTCAAGGTGTGCACCTGCTGGCCGTGGCGGGCATAGGGGAAGCCCGCCCGGATCAGCGCCTGACGCCGTATGGTCTCCGGCAGAGGGGCCAGCGGGTAGAGGGCGTCACTCAGGGTTGCGTCGTCAGCCAGCTGCTGCAGCGACTGATCGTAATAGGCGATGCTGGCACCGGGGTGGCAGTACCAGCCTGTCTGCGGGCTCTGCGTGGCCAGCTCGCGCCAGCACTGGCGCAACAGAGAGGACTTGCCGGTACCGTTGGCGCCGAGCAGGGCAACCTTGTCCCCCGCCCGCAGCCAGAGCCCTTCGGCGCGCAGCAGCGGCGGCAGGTACAGCGCTGGTGACACATCGAGGGCATCCAGCCGCAGCAGGGTATCGGCAGGCAGGCTCACTCCGCGCAGCTCGAGCCGCCAGGGGGCCAGCGCCGCGACCTGGCTCTGCTCCTCCTGCAGGCGGGCGATGTGCTTTTCCATGGATTTGGCCTGACGCACCAGCTTCTCGTTGTCATGTTCCCGCCCCCAGATGGCGAGGCGCTTGCTGCTGGCACTCAGGCGGTCGATCTCCTTTTGTTCGTCGGCCCGGCGCAGATGGGCCTGCTCATCTTCGGCGGCCAGCGCCGCTCGCGCCTGGCTGCAGGGCAGGGTGAAGCGGTGCAACTGGCCATCGCGCAGGATCAGGGTCTGCTCGGTGACCCGGTCCAGCAGACGTCCATCGTGGGAGACCAGCACGAAGGCGCCGCGCCAGCCCAGCAGAAACTGCTCGAGCCAGAGCAGGGCGGGCAGATCCAGGTGGTTGCTGGGCTCATCGAGCAGCAGCAGGTTGGGTTGGCGCAGCAGAGCACGGCCTATCTGCAGCCGGCTGTGCTGGCCGCCGCTTAGCGCACTGACCGGCAGCGCGGCCTGAGCCTCCAGCTGCAGTTCGCCCAGCAGCTTGTCCACCTGCCATTCGGCGCTCGGGTCGTTGCCCAGCGCATCCAGCAGCACGGCGCGGGTACTGAGGGTTGAAAGCCTGGCAGGCAGTTGCTGGGCCACGAACTCGCAGCGGCAGGCTGCAGCCTGCACGATCCGGCCCGCCTGAGGCGTGCGCTCGCCCGCCAGCAGCGTCAGCAATGTGCTTTTGCCGCAGCCGTTGGCGCCAATCAGGCCGAGCCTGTCGCCTGTGCGGATGCCGAGTTCGAGATGGTCAAATAACGGAAGGTGCCCCGCACTCATCTGCAGGGAATGGGTACTCATCAGGGTTGTCATGCTCTTGCTCTCTTAAATCGCGGGATCGAAGATCCCTGTCATCAGGAGCGCTGGCGACAACGGCAGAGTCGAGAAAGGTCTCGGTATGGAGGGGAGTCGGCTTTGCTCGAACCCGCTATCGCAGCGCGATGGTATGCAGGCAAGAGCAGGCAAATGTGCCGAACAGGCGGGCCGAAATGATCGGGCACGCTTGGATAACCATGTTTTACCTCCTTGTGTTTCGTTATGGCACGGTGCAGCGATTATAAGAAGAGAGCCGGACCCAGTTCAACAATTCATCATGGTGGCGGGAGGTGTAATGGGAAGGTTGTCCATATGGGCCCGCTATTCTTTTATCCCTGGCCCCAAACCCCCAGTTGGATCAACTCAGCGGCGATTTATAGCCAAAAAAAGTGGGATCCAGCTCCCGTTTTGCTTAAAGTGCTCCTTTCCGATCCCGGTGGTCGGAATGCCCGCAAGGATGCCCTTCAGACGTAAACAGGATGGCCTGGCCAGACTGACTCACAGCGATATTCACTGTTCCGGTTCCCTTCTCTGCCGCGTCCCTGCTGGCAGCGCCCTGTTCCGTTCAGTCAGTCCGGGTCTTGCGTCACTCTCATCGTGCATTGTCTCCATCTGCAGCGAGTGAATCATGAGCGAATCGGTTTTTGAGATCCACGACTGGACCCTGAGCGTTGACGACAACATGTTGTGTCGCCCCGACCGCGAGGTCTACCTCGAACCCAGACTGGTCAATCTGTTGCGGTTTCTGGCGAGCAATGCCGGCACCGTGTTTGGCCGCGATACCCTGATCAACGAGGTGTGGGACGGCGCCGAGGTGACCGATCAGGTGGTGACCCAGTCTATCTTCGAACTGCGCAAGATCCTCAAAGATGGTCGCACCGATGCGACCGACTATATCGTTACCGTGCCCAAGCGCGGCTACAAGCTGGTGGCGCCGGTACGGCCGCTGCAGGTGGTTTCCGTGGTGATGGCGGATGAGCAGCCCGTGGCTGCGGTCAATACCACTCTTTCCGACAACCCGACCCTCTCCGATTTGAGCCCGCCCGCGACTGATCACGATGATGATGCACAGCCCAATGTTGCCCCTTTTCCCGCCGGGCCGCTGACCCGCGCCATCTCCAACCATGCCAAGGATGCCCGCAGCCGCTGGAAGATGGTGAGTTTCGATATCTTCGTGGCCATCGTGCTGATCGCCATTGTCAGCATGCTCAGCTACCAGCACACCAGCCCTCAGGTACACACCATGCTGGATCCCAATCTGCTGGTGTTTCGCTTCCACTCCGGCATGGATGACAACAACGAGAACGTGCGTCTGGCCGATGGCATCACCCGCGCCCTGATGGGGGAGGTAGCGGTGGCCACGCCATTGCGGGTGCAGTATGGCGCCACCAATCTGATGGGGGGCATCCTGCCCGGCAAGGAGCTGAGCGTGCGGGTCACCCGCCAGCCCCGCGGCACCTATCTCGATCTGGAGTACCGCAATATCAACACCAACCGGGTGCTGTTCAGCCACCAATACCAGCTCAGCCGCCACAATGTGCACGGGGTGTTGCAGGCGAGCAGTCAGGATCTGCTGCGCGCCCTCGACCAGCCCGATGCCGAGCCGGGGATGGGCTGGCCCACCGACGATGCCTCGCTGATGGCGCTGATGGAGGCCCACTACTACACCAACAGCCGGGATCCGGTGGCCCTAAAGCGCGGTATCGATCTGCTGGAGCAGGCGCTGATTGCCCATCCGGATCAGCCGCTGCTGCTGGCGGAGCGCTATCTGGCAGGCGAGGCGCTGGCCACCCTGGCGGGCAAATCCGAGAGCGAGCGGCTGCAGGGGATTGGCACCCATCTTGCCAGCGTGGTGCAAAACAGCGGCGCCTTGCCTGCCCGGGTGTGGGAGGCTCTGACCCTGCAGGCGATCCTCAACGGCCAGCAACAGCAGGCCAACTATCTGCTGGAGAAAGCGGCGAGTCGCGGCCGCTCGGTGCTCTACTACATACTGCAGGGCAAGCTGGCGGAGCTGGACGGTCGCCCCGAGGCGGCGGGGGATGCCTACAGTCAGGCCTTCCTGATGGAGGCGACCGAGCAGACCTATCTGCTCTGCCAGCAGCTCGGTTTCTACAGCAATATGGAGAGCCTCACCCCGGCTCTGTTCAATGCGCTGGGCCAGAGCAAGGTGAAGCTCTTCTAACACCGCAGTTTTGGTTTTCCCCCAGTCGGTGCGGTTGCCGACCTCATCCACAGGCTGCCTTCGGGCGGCCTGTGCTGTTTCTGCTTGTTTCAATCCTGCTGCTTGCTATTGGGGATAGTCGCTCTGGTGAGTCATGATTTATCCCCCGCAGCTCCTCACTATCCCCATTTGTCTTTGTCTTGCATGTGGCATTCGCTGCACTCGAGTTTGCCCGGCTTTGCGCCGCGCGCGTGCCTCGTGCCGTCATCCCGTTGTGGGCGGTGGGATAAGCTGTCCGTCACTACTCATTTCTCATTGCTGACCGGTTATCGCCGTTGCGCTTTACCTCTGAGCCTGGATTGTGATGAGCCGAGCGGAGGGCTGAACAGGAGGTGAGCGGCCACTCAGGGTAATGATCAGCAGGGCTTCCAGATGGTCGCAAGGGGAGTGGTCGCAATGGGAGCCGCTTTATCCCGGGTTTATCTGGCCAAAAATATCAAGGCGGCGAGATAAGGGGGTTATCAAGGGGCAAAAACGGGGCGGCCGGATATCAAGGTTTTATCAAGGTGACGGTGTGGCCTGATGTCAATTTACTGTTTTTAAATGGTTTTTAGCAAAAATGCCGAGGCGGTGAAAAAAGTTGGCTCATATTTTTATCCGTTAGCTGGTCTTTATGTTTTCCGGGGATGAGAGGCCTAGTCTGTGCCCATTCGTTGGCGGGGCGTTCCGCCAAATGTGTATGTGACGACCCGACCTTTTATAGAACCGGAGATCTTATGTCCCTAGATACGAGCAAGAAGATTGGCCTTATCGCCTGTACAGGTGTGGTGGCCGGCAACATGATGGGGAGTGGCATCGCGCTGCTGCCTTCGGCACTGGCCACCATCGGCTCCATCTCTGTCTTTAGCTGGGCAATCTGTCTGGTAGGCGCCATGGGCCTCGCCTTTGTCTTCGCCCGCCTTGCTACCAAGAACCCGCAAGAGGGTGGCCCCATTGCTTACGCTGGCGAGATCTCTCCGGTGTTCGGTTTCCAGACCGGTGTGCTTTATTACCACGCCAACTGGATCGGTAACCTGGCCATCGCCATTACCGGCGTATCCTACCTCTCGGTGTTCTTCCCCATTCTCAACAGCCCGATCCCGGCCGCCGCAGCCACCATCGCTGCCGTCTGGATCTTCACCTTCGTCAACCTGCTGGGCGGTAGCTGGGTAAGCCGACTCTGTACTCTGGGTCTGGTGCTGATCCTGCTGCCGGTTGTCGGTACTGCGGTGATGGGTTGGGGTCATTTTGATGCCACCGTCTACAGCCAGAACTGGAACACTACCAGCGGCAGCGACCTGCATGCGGTCATCAGTGCCGTGCTGATCTGCCTCTGGTCCTTCGTTGGCGTGGAATCTGCCGCCGTATCTTCCGGCATGGTGAAGAACCCCAAGCGCACCGTCCCCCTCGCCACCATGCTGGGTACCGGTATCGCGGGTGTTATCTACATCCTCTCTACCCAGGTGATCAGCGGCATGTTCCCGGCCGGTGAAGTGGCTGCCTCCGGCGCCCCGTTTGCCATGGCCTCTTCCGCCATCTTCGGTAGCTGGTCTGCGCCGTTTGTCTCTGCCTTCACCGCCCTGGCCTGCTTCACCTCGCTGGGCTCCTGGATGATGCTGGTGGGCGAGGCGGGCAAGCGTGCCGCCAACGACGGCAACTTCCCGAAAATCTACGGCGAACTGGACAAGAACGGCGTGGCCAAGAAGGGTCTGATCCTCGGCTCCCTCAAGATGACTGCGCTGATGATTGGCCTGACCGCCTTCACCTCCCGGTCCGCTCACGCAGCCGATCTCTTCAACGTGCTGACCACAGATGCGGTGTTGCTGACCATGCTGCCCTACTTCTACTCCAGCATTAACCTCATTCGCTTCGAGGGCATGACCTCCCGCAGCATCGGCGCGATGATCTTCTCCGGTGTGGCCTGTGTCTTCTGTCTGGTGGCCCTGATGGGTGCCAAGGGTTCCAACCTCACCGCTACCTTCGTGGTGTCGCTCATCATCTTGATGTTCTACGCCAAAAAACAGGGTCTGCGTCAGCACGATGCCCTGCTGAACGAACAACCCAGCAACTGATTCCCCCTTTTATCTTCCGAGCGCTCTTCACTCACCATCCCTGATGGAGAGCGCCCCATTACGTGTGGAGCATTACGATGAATATCATTGCCATCCTCAACCACCTGGGCGTTTTCTTTAAAGAAGAACCCATTCGCCAGCTGCAAGCCTCCCTCGAGCGCAAGGGTTTCGAGGTCGTTTATCCGGTCGATGTGGCCGATCTGCTGAAACTGATCGAGAAGAACCCCCGCGTTTGCGGCGCCATCTTCGACTGGGACAAATATTCCCTGGGCCTGTGCAAAGAGATCCACGATCGCAACGAGAAGCTGCCGATCTTCGCCTTCGCCAACGACCAGTCCACCCTGGACATTCACCTGACCGATCTGCGTCTGAACGTCCACTTCTTCGAGTACCGTCTCGGCATGGCCGACGACATCGCCCTCAAGATGGGTCAGGCCACTCAGGAGTATCAGGACGCCATCCTGCCGCCGTTTACCAAGGCGCTGTTCAAGTACGTGGAAGAGGGTAAATACACCTTCTGTACCCCGGGTCACATGGGCGGCACCGCCTTCCAGATGAGCCCGGCCGGCAGCATCTTCTATGACTTCTACGGCCCGAACGCGTTCAAGGCTGACGTCTCCATCTCCATGCCGGAGCTGGGCTCCCTGCTGGATCACTCCGGTCCGCACAAGGAAGCCGAAGAGTACATCGCCCGTACCTTCAACGCCGATCGCTCCTACATCGTTACCAACGGCACCTCCACTGCCAACAAGATCGTCGGTATGTTCTCCGCACCGGCGGGCAGCACCGTGCTGGTTGATCGCAACTGCCACAAGTCGCTCACACACCTGATGATGATGAACGACGTGACTCCGCTCTACTTCCGTCCGACCCGCAACGCCTACGGCATTCTGGGCGGTATCCCGCAGAGCGAATTCAGCCGCGAGACCATCGCTGCCAAGGTTGCCGCCACCCCGGGTGCCCAGGCGCCCCGTTATGCGGTGATCACCAACTCCACCTATGATGGCCTGCTCTACAACACCGGCTTCATCAAGGAGAGTCTGGATACCCCTTACATCCACTTCGACAGTGCCTGGGTGCCCTACACCAACTTCAGTCCGATCTATGAAGGCAAGTGCGGCATGAGCGGTGAAGCGATGCCGGGCAAGGTGTTCTACGAAACCCAGTCCACCCACAAGCTGCTGGCGGCCTTCTCCCAAGCCTCGATGATCCACATCAAGGGTGACGTGGAGGAAGAGACCTTCAACGAAGCTTTCATGATGCACACCTCCACCTCGCCGCAGTACGGCATCGTGGCATCTACCGAGATCTCCGCTGCCATGATGCGGGGCAACACCGGCAAGCGTCTGATCAAGGACTCCATCGATCGCGCCGTATCCTTCCGCAAAGAGATCAAGCGTCTGCGTGATCAGAGCGAAGGCTGGTTCTTCGACGTATGGCAGCCGGACAACATCGACACCGTCGAGTGCTGGAAGCTGGATCCGAAAGATGATTGGCACGGTTTCAACGGCATCGACGATGACCACATGTACCTCGACCCCATCAAGGTCACCCTGCTGACCCCGGGGATGGGTCGTGACGGCCAGCTGCTGGAGAAGGGTATCCCTGCCTCTCTGGTCTCCAAGTTCCTGGACGAGCGCGGCATCGTGGTCGAGAAGACCGGCCCTTACAACATGCTGTTCCTCTTCTCCATCGGTATCGATCAGTCCAAGGCGATGCAACTGCTGCGTGCCCTGACCGAGTTCAAGCGCGGCTACGACCTGAACCTGACCATCAAGAGCATACTGCCGAGCCTCTATCGTGAAGACCCGAGCTTCTACGAAGGGATGCGCATTCAGGAGCTGGCGCAGCGGATTCATGACCTGACCAGCAAGTACCGTCTGCCGGAGCTGATGTTCAAGGCGTTCGACGTGCTGCCGGAGATGAAGATGACCCCGCACGCTGCATGGCAGCAGGAGCTGGCCGGCAATCTGGAAGAGGTGCCGTTGCGTGACATGGTTGATCGCATCAGCGCCAACATGATCCTGCCGTACCCGCCGGGAGTACCCTTGGTGCTGCCGGGCGAGATGGTGACTGCCGACTCCCTGCCGGTGCTCGAGTTCCTCGAGATGCTGTGCGAGATCGGGGCCCACTACCCGGGCTTCGAGACCGACATCCACGGCCTCTATCGTCAGGCCGATGGCAGCTACACCGTCAAGGTGCTGCGTTAATCGATAGTGACAACCATCGACAGTGACAACCATCGAAAGTCACAACAACGGGCCGCAAGGCCCGTTTTTCCCTCCAAAATTCCTGTTCTTATTACGTGAGTCGCCAACCATGAAGCGAGTGCTCTCCATTCAATCCCACGTAGTCTTTGGCTGTGCCGGCAACAGCGCCGCCGTTTTTCCCATGCGTCGCCTCGGGATCGAGGTATGGCCGATGAACACGGTGCAGTTCTCCAACCACACCCAATACCGCGAGGGCTGGCAGGGGATGGTGATGCCCGGCGGCCATATCCGTCAGCTGGTGAACGGGCTGGCGGAGATCGGCGTGCTGGCCGAGTGTGATGCGATCTTGAGCGGCTACCTCGGCTCGGCCGAACAGGGGGAGGAGATCCTGGCGGCGGTGGCCCGGCTCAAGGCACTCAATCCGTCCGCCCTCTATTTTTGTGACCCCGTGATGGGTCACCCCGACAAGGGGTGCATAGTGGCACCCGGCGTCGCCGATTTTCTGAAACATCGGGCACTGGCCTGCGCCGATATGCTGGCCCCCAATCTGCTGGAGCTGGAACAGCTCACCGGCCGCGATATCCGCAATGTGCCGGAGGCCATCGAGGCGTGCCAGCAGTTGCGCGAGCAAGGGGTCAAGCTGGTGATGGTCAAGCATCTGGGCAAGGCCGGCTTTGCCATGGACCGCTTCGAGATACTGCTGGTGTGCGAGGAGGGGACCTTTCACCTCTCCCGCCCGCTCTATCCTTTTGCCCGCCATCCCATCGGGGTGGGGGATCTGCTGAGTGCCACCATGCTGGCCAATCTGCTGGCCGGTTGCACCCCGGTGGCGGCGTTCGAGCTTACCAACGCCAGCGTGGATGCGGTGCTGGCCCGCACCTGGCTGGCAGGAGCCTACGAGCTGCAACTGGTGGCGGCCCAGCACGAGATGGCGCTGCCGCAGGTCTCCATCCGGGCGACTCGTCTCTGATCTGCGAGATAGCAATGGGTTTATGGCGGGGAAGGGGACTAATCTGGTGACCAGTAGTGTCAACGTGAAGAGGCCACCGAAGCGAGCGGTTGATCTTCAGGGTGACAAGGCGGGAGTGACGGCCAGATAGCATTGACAGCCAACCCGCCATACTCATGTTTCCACGGTTGGAGAGATATCATGCACAGCTTCAATAGACGACAGCTCTTGGTGACAACGATCCTGACGCTGAGCGTTTTTGCCGGTTTCGCAACCGGCCAGACATTGCTCCCGCTTAATGGACAAAACGCCGAGCAAATTAAATCTGATGATATGGCCTGCCAAAATCAGACGACCAGTGCGACCACTCCGGCGACTGAGCAGCCTCAGGGCGGGCGGCTCGCTGGCGCGGTGAAAGGGGGGCTCGTCGGGGCTGCTGCTGCGGAGGTGCGCGGTAACCAGTATGAGGCTTACGACAGGCTCGATGACGATGTGCAGCAGGAGTATCGACAGGAGAATGCCCGGGATGCGGCCGCAGTGGGGGCCGTGATAGGCGGCCGTCACCAGAGAAAAGAGCGACGTGCCGAACAAGTGGCTGCGCCCGCGGCGACCACCTCTTCACAGGCTTATATCAGTTGCATGCAGGGCAAGGGTTACAGCGTCACCCCATAAACGTCTGATGGCGTGATGCTGTCGGCAAGCTCAGGCCCCACCGGGGCCTGAGTCACCGATTATTGCGTCAGTGCTAATGCCTGGGGCTCAGTCCTGCGGGCTCCTGAGCGCCTTGATCACATCCTCTTTGGGTTCCAGCTCCTTGACCTGATTGAAGATCTCCAGCTCCCCTTGCGGGCTGACGGTGTAGGCGTCGGCATCCTGATAGCTGCCGCTGCCGGCGCTCTCGATGATGACCACCAGCTCGGGCTGTTTGTCGCCATTCAAATCGACCAGCTTCAGTTCCCGGATAAAGCCGTTGCGGGCCATCACCTTGCCATCCTGAAACTCATCCAGTGGAAATTGGGCGTTCTGGCCCGAATAGAGTCGCACGTCATAGCTGCCGATGGAGGCGGGCTCACCGGCCCCCTGCGCCACCCGGATCACCTGACCGGAGGGGAGGGTCAGTTGCTTGCTAAATCCCTCTTCGGCTTGTGCGGCCAGCGGCAGGGTCAGCAGCCCTGCGATCATCAATGCTCTGTTCATCTTGCTACCTCTTGCTGTCCGTTGAGCGCGGGCTCCCGCAGGAGCCCGCCGTGATGCTGTTACCAGATCTTCACCCGCTTCTGAGGCGGCAGATAGAGCTTGTCTTCCGGCTGGATGTTGAATGCCTCATAGAAGGCGGGAATGTTCGGCACCACGCCGTTGACCCGGTACTCGGGCGGTGAGTGGGGGTCGGAGCGCAGCAGCATCTGCATCAGCTCGGGGCGATACATCCCCTTCCACACCTGCGCCCAGCCGAGGAAGAAGCGCTGTTCGCCGGTAAAGCCATCCAGCACCGGCGCCTCCTTGCCATCGAGCGACAGCTCGTAGGCCTTGTGGGCGATGGTGAGGCCGCCCAGATCGCCGATGTTCTCACCCAGGGTAAACTGGCCGTTGACGAACTGGCCGTTGATGGGCTCGAAGCGGTTGTACTGGGCCACCAGCCGGCTGGTACGGAAGCGGAACTCCTTGAGATCCTGCGGTGTCCACCAGTCGCGCATCATGCCGTCGCCGTCAGATTTTGCCCCCTGATCATCAAAACCGTGGCCCATCTCGTGGCCAATGACCCCGCCGATGGCGCCATAGTTGACCGCATCATCCGCCATCATGTCGAAGAAGGGGGGCTGCAAAATGGCCGCCGGGAAGACGATCTCGTTGTTGCTCGGGTTGTAGTAGGCGTTCACCGTCTGGGGCGACATGTGCCACTCGTCCCGGTCCACCGGCTTGCCGAGGCGAGCCAGACTGTCTGCGTATTCAAAGGCTTGCGAGCGTTGCAGGTTGCCGACCAGATCATCCGGTTTGATGGCGATGGCGCTGTAATCCTTCCACTTGTCGGGATAGCCGATCTTGGGGCGGAACTTGGCCAGCTTCTCGAGGGCCTGCGCCTTGGTCTCCGGCGACATCCAGTCGAGCTCCTTGATGCTCTGGCCGTAGGCGGTGCGCAGGTTCTCCACCAGCTGCTCCATCCGCTCTTTGGCTGCTGGCGGGAAGTAGCGGTCCACATAGAGCTGGCCGACCGCTTCACCCAGATGATCGTTCAGCACCCCGAGCGCCCGCTCCCAGCTGGCGCGCTGCTTGGGTGTGCCGCTCAGGGTGGTGCCGTAGAAGGCGAAGTTGGCGCGGTCGGTCTCGCTGTCGAGATAGGGGGCGTAGTCGGTCAGCAGTTGCCACTTGAGGTAGGCCTGCCAGTCGGCGATGGGGGTCTGGGCCATCACCTGATCCAGCGCGCTCAGATAGGTTGGCTGACCGATGATGAGCTCCGGCTGGCCAGCAATGCCTGCCGCGTTCAGATAGGCCTGCCAGTCGAGATGAGGGGCGAGCCGCGCCAGTTCGCTGGCGGGGCGCTTGTTATAGTTCTTCTCCCGATCCCGCAGGGCCACGTTGTCCCACTGGATGGTGGCGAGCCGGGTTTCGAGGGCCAGAATCCGTTTGGCCTTGCCGCTCGGGTCAGATTCCCCGAGGCGGCTCAGCATGGCGGCGATATGCTGCTGGTACTTCTGGCGCAGGGCCTGACTGTCGGGATCCTGCTTGAGGTAGTAGTCCCGATCCGGCAGCCCCAACCCCCCTTGGTAGAGGTAGACCGCATAGCGGTCGGGGGACTTGGCATCGGCGTCGATCCAGATGCCGAACGGCGCGCCGCCGCCCATGCGGCCCGATTGGGCAAAGGCGCGGGCCAGTGCGGCCTGATCACCGATCCGATCGATGTCGGCCAGCGCGGGTGCCAGCGGGGTGAGCCCCTTGGCGTCACGGCTTGCCTGATCCAGATAGCTGGCGTAGAGATCGCGGATCTGCTGGGTCGGCGTGCCGGTGGCGGCCTCCTGCTTGGCCAGCCCCTCGACCAGCACCCGCACATCGGCGAGGGATTTGTCCCGCAGCATGTAGAAGGCGCCATCGGCGGGGCGATCGTCTGGGATCTTGGCGGTGGCGAGCCACTTGCCATTGACGTAGCGGAAGAAGTCATCGCCGGGTTTGACCCGGGTATCCATATTGGCCAGCGCCAGCCCGGAGTGTTTGGCGGATTCTTGCGGTGCCTGACTGCAGCCAGCCAGCAGGGCCAGTCCAATCAGGCCGGCCAGTAAGCTTTTCTTATTGTTCATCTTGTTTGATTCCAATTCGGGTTGTTTGCTTCCCTGCCCATCTTCCTTGCTCCAACCAGCTGTGCGACCGTCTTGCGGTCTGCCTGGTGGAGAGGGCGGGCGAGCCTCACTCTAGCAGCAGGGTTGCAGCTTGATAAGCCCGACTCTGCTAAGATCGGCCGGTCCGTTCTGGGGAAGCCTATGATTTCTCATCTTTATTCTCGCTTTTGTCTGACTATGCCAGCGCCGGAAGGTTCCACCGGTTTGCTGGTGGCATTCAGTGGCGGTCTCGACTCCACCCTGCTGCTGGTGCTGGCGGCGCAGTATGCCCGCGAGCACGGCCTGCCACTTCGCGCCCTGCACGTGCACCACGGCCTCAGCTCCCATGCCGATGAGTGGGTCGCTCACTGTGAATCCGTGTGTCAGCAATTGGCGGTGGAGCTGCTGGTCGAGCGGGTGACCCTGGCCCGCGGCAATGGCGAGAGTCTGGAGGCGCAGGCCCGCACCGCCCGTTACCAGCGGCTGACGGCCCGAATGCGGGAGGGGGAGTGGCTGCTCACCGCCCATCATCAGGACGATCAGCTGGAGACGCTGCTGCTGGCCCTCAAGCGCGGCGCCGGTCTGCGCGGGCTGGCGGGCATCTTGCCAAGCCAGCCCTTTGCCGGTGGCCTGTTGCTGCGTCCGCTGCTCGATATCGGTCGTGCCGAGTTAGCCGAGGCGGCGGCGAGCCTCCCCTTTGGCTGGGTGGAGGATGAGAGCAATCAGGATGTGAGCTATGACCGCAACTTTCTGCGCCAGACGCTTATCCCCCAGCTCAAGGTGCGCTGGCCCGCCATGGCCCAGACCGCGGCGCGCAGTATGGCCCTGTGCGCCGAGCAGGAGGCGTTGCTGGAGGAGCTGGCCGAGAGTGACTGGCAGCTGGCGGGCGAGGGGGAGGCGCTCCATATCGGCCCGCTGCACGCCCTCTCACCGACCCGGCGCAACAACCTGCTGCGCTACTGGATCCGCCGTCAGGGCGGCGAGATGCCATCCCGCGAGCAGCTTGCCCGGCTATGGCAGGAGGTGGCGCTGGCGCGCGGCGATGCCAATCCCCAGCTCAACTGGGGGCGCCAGAGCTGCCGCCGTTTTCAGGAGCGGCTCTATCTGGTGAGCCCTGACCTGCAACCCTGCCATCAGCTGTTGTCGCTCACCGTGGGCGAGCCGCTGACCCTGCCGGACGGGCTGGGCGAGCTGGTGGTGCGCATGGCGGAGCGCGGCGAGGGGCTGCTGCGTGTCCCTCGGCAAGATGAGCCACTTTCGGTGCGCTTTCAGGTGGCGCCCGGGATCCCTCTCAAGCCGGTAGAACGAGGCGGCAGTCGGCGGATGAAGAAGCTGCTGCAGGAGTATGGCGTGCCCTCGTGGCAGCGGGGGCGCATCCCCATCCTCTACTATGGCGAGCAGGTGGCGGCGGTGGTGGGGCTCTTTGTCTGCGACGGCTTTATGGCACAGGGGGCCGGGCTGGTGTGCCACTGGCAGGGGAGCGGTGCGGCCCCCATCCTGCCCGAGCAGGATCTCGCCTGACTTGATATCTCTGTGAGCGAGGGCTAGCCCCAAAAAAAGAAGCTCCGGTCACATGGCGCGCATGTGCCGGAGCAAAGAAGAGTTCGGGATTATTCGAGAAGGCCGGCCTTGCCGGCTTTTTTACGGGCGTAGAGGTGACTGTCGGCTGCTTCATAGAGGCTCTGCACATCGACCCCTGATTGCCAGCTGGCGGCGCCAAGGCTGCAGCCGACCGAGAAGGTGCTGAGCTCCTTGTTGGTCATCAACATATGCTGCAGTCGCAGCCAGACCGGGCGCCACGCCTCGGGTTCGGCCGGTTGCAGCAGCAGGGCAAATTCATCCCCCCCGAGCCGGAAGGCTTGATCGGTACTGCGGATACACCCCTTGAGCAGCTGGGCGAAGCGGCTCAGCACCAGATCCCCCACCGGATGGCCCCAGGTGTCATTGATCTGCTTGAAGCGATCGAGATCCAGCAGCACCAGCACCAGACCGTGGGGCTCGCGGCTATGCTGCTCGATGGCGCGGCCGATGGCCTCGTCAAAGTAGGAGCGGTTGCCAAGGCCGGTCAGGTGATCGAGCCGGACCAGCTGATCCAGTTTTTCCAGCCGCAGATAGAGGGGCAGCAGCAGGCAGAGCAGCTGATGGTATTGCATCAGTACCCGTTGCTGGCTGCCGCTCAGCGGATGTTCCAGCTCGTATTGGAGCTGGCCGAGCAACTGGCCGTGCTGGCCGCGCAGCTCGAACGGATAGTTGTGCAGGTTGAGGGTGGCCAGCGGCGGGTGCTGGATCAGCACATGGGGCTGGCCACAATCGAGGTAGAGACCGTGGATCCTGACAATTCTTGCCGCACGCTCGGCAAAAGTTGTCAGCAAACCGCCGAGATCGCTCTGCCCCAACAACTGCTCGAGCAACTGGTTGCGTTCAACGCTGGGCAACGGCGTGAGCCGCTCCATCTGGCGAACCCACTGCTCGATGCCATGGCTAAAGCCATTAAGTGACGACGTATTTTCCATGGTCTTCCACCTGTAACACCTGACTACTGTCTCCTCCCTGCAATTGGCATGCCCAATATATCTTTCCTGACCGCCAGATCGGCTGACTAAGCTTAAGTCGATAAAAGGAGAGGAAAATTTGTACACCGACCTGTTGATCCTGCTGTTCGCCGCCGTGCTGCTGGTGGCAATTTTCCGGCGCCTCGGCTTGCCGGTGATCCTCGCCTACCTGATTGCTGGCGTGTTGCTCGGCCCCCACGGGCTGGCGGTGATCACCGGCCAGTCGATCATGCAGACCATTGCCGAGCTGGGGATCGTCTTTCTGATGTTCTCGCTGGGGTTGGAGTTCTCCCTGCCGAAATTGCTGGCGATGCGCCGGTTGGTGCTGGGGGTCGGGATGTTGCAGGTGCTGCTCACCTCGCTGCTCTTCTTCGCCATCGGCTGGTGGTGGGGGCTGGGTCTGGCGCAGTCGCTGGTGGTGGCGGGGACGCTGGCGCTCTCCTCCACGGCGGTGGTGATCAAGCAGCTCGGCGAGCAGAAGCAGCTCCATACCCGCCGGGCTCAGCTCGGGGTGAGCGTGCTGCTGTTTCAGGATCTGGCGGTGGTGCCCCTGCTGGTGATGATCCCGATCCTCGCCCAGCCGGAAGTACAGGGGAGCGCCCTGGCCGCCGAGATCGCCTGGGCCACCCTCAAGGGGTTGTTTGCCTTGCTCACCCTGCTGGCGGTCGGCAAATGGTTGCTACCGCTGCTGTTTCACGAGGTGGCGCGGGCCCGCTCCGATGAACTGTTCGTGCTGAGCGCCCTGTTGGTGGCGCTGCTTGCCGCGTTCATGACCCATTCGCTCGGGCTGTCAATGGCGTTGGGGGCGTTTCTGGCGGGGATGATGCTGGGGGAGTCCCACTACCGTCATCAGCTGGAGGTGGACATCAAACCGTTTCGCGACGTGCTGATGGGGCTTTTTTTTATCACCATCGGCATGGCCATGGATTGGCAGCTGGTGGCGCGGGCATGGTGGCAGGTGCTGATCTGCGTGCTGTTGCTGGTGCTGTGCAAATCCCTGCTGGTGCTGCTGGCCGGGCGGCTGATGGGGGAGCGCAAGCGTGACAGCATGGCTGCTGGCATCATGTTGAGTCAGGTCGGAGAGTTTGGCTTCGTGCTGCTGGCGCTGGCGCTCCATCACGGCCTGCTGGATCAGCAGCAGGTCTCCCTGCTCATCGGCATCGGTATCATCTCCATCGCCATGACCCCCTGGCTGGTGACTCAGGCCCATTCGCTGGCTCGCAGCCTCACTGATCCGGCGCTGCTGACCCGCTCCGAGGTCGCCCAGTCGGGCCTGAGCAAGAACCAGCACGTCATCATCGCCGGTTTTGGTCGGGCCGGGCAGACCTGTGCCCGTTTTCTCAAGATCGAGGAGATCCCCTTTCTGGCCCTCGATCTGGACCCCGAGCGGGTGAGCGAGGCCAAGCAGGCAGGAGAGCAGGTGGCCTTCGGCGATGCCAGCCGCCGCGATATTCTGCTGGCCGCCGGGTTGCTGCGGGCGCGGCTGGTGATCATCACCTTCGATGATCGCAAGCGGGTGGAGGCGATGCTGGCGCTGATCCGCGCATTGGCGGGGGAGCTCAAGGTGCTGGTGCGTACCCGGGACGACAGTTTTCTGGAGCAGTACAAGCAGGCGGGGGCGTTTGAGGTGATCCCCGAATCCCAGGAGGGGGCCCTGATGCTGGTCTCCCATCTGCTGCTCAACTGCGATATTCCTCTCGGGCGAGTAATCCGCCGGATGGAGCACGAGCGCAGCAGTCAGTATCGCTTCCTGCACGGCTTCTACTGGGGGGATCAGAGCGCCAGCAATCTGGAGGCAGACCAGCTGCTCGAACGTCTCCATCCGCTGTTGCTGCATGATCAGGCGTGGGCGGTCGGCCATGAAGTGCGCGAGTTGCCGCTCGATGAGGTGCGGATCAAGGAGGTGCAGCGTGGGGATCTGAGTCTGGAGCCCAGACCCGAGCTGGTGCTGGCGGCTGGCGATCGGCTGATCCTGTTTGGTACCGTGGTGGCGATGGAGCAGGCGGAGCAGCGTCTGCTGGAGGGGCACTGAGTCCCCTCGCGCTCATCGATTACGCCCTCGTTTACTCCCGCTCTGTTGGTTGCCCCTCGATATCGAGAAAGGCGGCGACCCGCTCCCGCTCCTGGAGGGTATCCCGATAGCCCAGCTTGATCAGCTGCTGGCAGTAACCCGGATAGAACATCAAAAAGCTGGCCAGACTGCTGGTCTCATCCCCCTTCACGCCCAATACCCGCAACAGGCGGCGCAGTTGCAGTGGCAGCTTGCGCAGATAGGCCAGCGCCATGGTGTCGAGATCCTGACTCGGTTTCAGCACGCAGGTTTCCACCCGTTTCAGCTTCAGGCGGTTGCGCTCCCGCTCCGGGATCAGGTCCAGGGTCTGGTTGATGCGCCACAATCGCTCCAGATCGGAGTTGAGGGTGTCGGTAAAGACGGTATCGAGCAGATGGCTGGCGATATTGGAGCTGGTGAGGTGGCCGTGGTGATGAGTCGGTGCCGAGTGCTCGGGTGGATCCAGGGTGATCAGCAGGATCCGCTCCGCCCCCAGATGGATGGCGGGGCTGAGCGGGCTCAGCTGGTGGATGGAGCCGTCGCCGTAGAACTTCTCGCCGATCCGGGTGGCCGGAAAGACAAAGGGCAGCGCCGAGGAGGCGAGCAGATGTTCCGATGTAAGCACGGTGCGCACCCCGCGCCGTCTCGCCCGTTCCCACGGATGGTGCTCGGCCCGCCCCTGAAAGAAGGTGGTGGAGAGACCGTCATCGTAATCCGACGCCGTGATGGCCAGCGCCTCCAGACTGCCGTAGAGGATGTTGTCATCGATGCGGTGATAGTCGATGAGCTGATCCAGCAGGCGATGCAGCGGCGCGTTGTCAAACAGGTGAAAGGCGTGGTTGGTGTGGGGATTGATCAGCCCCGCCGACCCTTCGTACATCAGCCGCCACAGCAGCCGACCGGGGTGAAAATCGAAGATGTGGTGAGTCTCGAAACGGCGCCAGACCCACTCCAGCTTGCGCACCCCCAGATGGAAACAGGAGGCGTAGCAGGCCAGCGCGGTGACATTGATGGCCCCCGCCGAGGTGCCGCACAGGATGGGAAAAGGGATGCCGAGATTGCGCGGGTAGAGCTCCGCAATCGCCTTGAGGGCGCCGACCTGATAGGCGGCGCGAGCACCGCCACCGGTGAGCAACAACGCTGTATTGGGTCTGGCCATATGCTGGCGCCTTATTGTTGGCCCGAGAGGGGCGTTCCCACTGACAAGTTAACTATAAGGCGCTGTATCAAATATAAAAACGGGCGCTCGCCCGTTTTTTTCATGGCCCTCTGTCAAAGGGCCCGGTGAGGATTTTCCGGCCGCGCCAGCTGATCGAAAGCGGCAAATACCGGGGCGCTGGCGAGGATGCGGCCGTGGCCCAGACCCCGGGTGCTCACCAGCCGGGTATGACCATCTTGGCTGGCCCGCAGGGAGTCGTCGTGGGGGGCAAACCTGTCCTCCTCATCGTGTACTATCATCGCCGCGCCGCTGCGGTTGGCGAGTCGGCCCAGCGGATCGACTGTGCTCAAGGGGTGCTGGTACTCCTGCTCAATCTCCTTGACCACCGCATCGAACAGCCGGATGGAGTAGCCGGAGCGCGCCACCATGCCGTAGAGCTGGGGCACATAGTCGAGCACCGGCGAAATCAACAGCAGTGGCAGGGCATCGATACCCGGCTGACGGCTGGATAGAGTGACGGCGCCCCCCATGCTGTGGGCGATGACCCCGTGCAGCGGGTCTACCTCGCTGGCCAATTTGGCTGCCAGCTCGTCGAAGGCGCACACGAAACGGGGCAGGTGGCCAGTGTTGCCTGCGCTCTGGCCGTGGGCCGGATGATCGTAGGCAATGGCGGTGAAACCTTGCGCGGCGATATGACTCATCAGCGGATAGAACTGGCTGGCGCTGCCGGACCAGCCGTGCATCAGCAGCCACAGTGGCCCCTGACCGAGCCGATAGCTCATCAGCGTCCCTTCGCTGGTATGGACGGCCTGTTTCACCAGACCGGCAGGTTCGCTGCCATCCCGCTGGTTGCGCTGGGGGGTGAGCAGCAACTTGCTGGCGGTACGCTTGGCATGGCTGGGGGCGAGTCTGTGGTGCAACCGGGTGCCGATCCCCAGCAGCCATTTGCTCGGGCTGAAGCGGCGGGTGTTGAAGTAGATCTTGCTGCTCATGGTCATCCTGTGGTTTTTATGTGCGAACGGTCGTGCTTTTTTATCGGTTTTTAAAAAATCGTGTTGAACGGATGCCAAAACATCAGCGCCAGCTGCTCAGCAGCGCGTCCACTTCGGGCCAGAAGTGGCGGGCCGGATCCTGACACAGTTCGAGGTCGTTGAACACCTGATCCGCCAGATAGAGGCCATAGAGACGGTAAACGGCGCGCCAGGGATCCATCTCCTGTCGCCACTCGCCTGCAGCCTGACCCTGCACCACCTGACGGGCCAGATAGTCGAGCCAGAAGCGCACCAGCTGACGGGCGGCTTGCTGTACCTGGCTCGTTTGCTCATGGCCATCCTGCGCCGAGGTCCAGGCGTCGAGGAACATGCAGCGTCCGGCGAAGCAGTGGTTCCACGCCTGCCAGGCGCGCAGCAGGGCGATCAGCTTGTCATGCTGGCTCTGGTGCTCCTGCTGGCGTACCGGCTGGATCACTCGCAGCCGAAATACCTCGGCGGCGTACTCCAGCACGGCGATCTGCAGATTGTCGCGGGATTGAAAGTGGGCAAACAGGCCGCTTTTCGACATCTCGCAGGCGCTGGCCAGCGAGCCGATTGTCAGGCTCTCCAGCCCTTGCTGGCTCGCTTGCTCGAAGGCGGTCTGCAAAATGTTTTCCCGGGTCAGGCGCCCCTTGCTCATCTTTCTCTCCTCGTTGGCGCTGGCAGCATAAAGTACGATCGTGCTAATTGTCGAGCAACAAATAGCCAGCATGGCTGGCTATGTTGTCTTGCGCGCGTTACTGCGCGCGGGGCTCAGCTCTCCCTGATATCGAGCTGTTGCAGGGCGATGACCGCCTGAGTGCGGTTCTTGACCCCTAGCTTGCGAAAAATGGCGGTGATATGCGCCTTGATGGTGGCTTCGGAGACATTGAGCTCCCAGGCGATCTGCTTGTTCAGGCTGCCGTCGCGCAGCATGATCAGCACCTTGTATTGCTGGGGGGTGAGGCTGGCCAGCTTGCTGGCGAAATCGGGGCCATCTTCCGATTCGGGATGGAGCGAGATGCCTTCCGGCACCCAGTTATCTCCCCCGATCACCGTATTGAGGGCGTTGACCAGCTCCTTCATCGGCACCGATTTGGGAATGAAACCGAGCGCGCCGAGCCGCAGCACCTGCTGGATGATGGCCGCATCTTCCGAGGCGGAGACCACTACGATGGGCAGGTCGGGGTACTGGCCGCGCAGGTGGGCCAGCCCCTCGAAGCCATTGGCTCCGGGCATCTTGAGATCGAGAAGCAACAGGTCAACCTCGGGGTGCTCCCCGAGCAGGCTGGTCAGGCTGTCGATGGAGTCCGCTTCCAGCAATTGAGCGTCGTTGATGGCCATGTGCACCGCTTGGTAAAGGGCGCCCCGAAACAGGGGGTGGTCATCTGCGATGACGATGGTAAATTGGCTGTCCATATTTCGGTTAATGGCTCACATTGTTGCTAACTGATTGTTTTGAAAAATCAAACTAGCATCGCTCACCAAGAGGGTCAAACCCGCCGGTGCGCAAATGTGAAGCGACCATCGGATGTGTTGCCATCAGGGCAGACCGACCGGTGGCAGGCAACTCATGCAGGAGGCAAGAGATGGGATCCTTGGTATTGACGGTGGGCACCGGCTCCACCTGGGCGATGCGGGCGGCACTGGTGCTCGCCATGAGCGGGCTGACGTGGCAGGAGCAGGTGTTCGATCTTGAGGATGCCAAGTCGCTGGGGCGACTCAAGCGGCTGGCACCGGCCGGTCTGGTGCCCTGGCTCGAACACGATGGCGTGCGGGTTCACGACTCGCTGGCCATCGCCGAATATATTCACGAGCGCTGTCCCGACCGTCAGCTCTATCCCGTTTCGCTGGCCGAGCGGGCACTGGCTCGCAGTCTCTGCGCCGAGTTGCACGCGGGATTTCGGCAGATCCGTTCTCTGCTCCCCTTCTTCCTTGGCGCGCCAACTCATATAGATCCTCCGGTGGAAGCGGTCGGCGAGCTGGCTCGCTTGCAGGAGATCTGGTCGCAGGCGCGGGGTCCCTTTTACTTTGGTGAGGCGGGCATTGTCGATGCCTTCTATGCCGTGATGGCCTATCGGCTGGCCAGCTACGGCATCCTGTTGCCCGGTCAGGCCGGAGTCTATCAGCAGGCGCTGCTGGCTTGGCCCTTGTGGCAAGAGATGTTGGTCAAGGCGCGCTTGCAGTGGCCGGTGGCGGCGCGTCAGTCACAGTGAGCCGCTACAGATGGATAAACGAGAGAGGGGAGCCAGTGGCTCCCCTCTCTGTTGCTGGTAAATATGGCTCAAGAGTTACTGCTGCCGACCGGCAAAGACCACCACCACCTTGTCATCCCCCTTCTCCCGCACAAAGGCGTAGGGAGCATCCGAGAGTTTCTGATGGCTGCCTGCTGCCACTGCCGGATGGGCGGCGCGGAACTGGCCCAATTGCTGCCAGTGTTTGACCAGTTCGGCCCGCTCGCCGCTGGCCAGCTCCTGCCAGTTCATATCCGAGCGCAACGCCTGATCGAACACCCCGCCATCCTTGGCCAGCCCGCGGCCGGACTCGTCGCCGTAGTAGAGCTGGATACCGCCCGGCAGCAGCATAAAGCTGTTAGCGACCCGGCGCTGCAGCGGCACATCCTGATAGTCGCCAAAGAACAGCTTGGTGTCGTGGGAGCTGATATAGCTCAGCACGTTGAACTCGGGATCCTGATTGATGCGGCTGGCGTAGCTGGCATAGGTGGGCTCGGCGCCCGCCATGCACTGGGCCTGGGGCAGGGCGAACTCGCGCTGATAGTCAAAGTTGATCAGCGAATCGAAGCCGTTCTGATACCAGAAATCCTTGGCGACCCCGTGATCCCATACCTCGCCCACCATGTAGAAGGGCAGCTCGTCGAGCGCCTTGTCCGGGTTGGCGGCCTTCCACTCCTTGAGCGCCGTAGTGCCCGCCTGTTTGAGCTTGGCCCATACCTCGGGCTCCAGATGTTTGACGGTGTCGGCCCTAAAACCGTCGATGCCAAAGCGGCGCACCCAGTCGGTGTGCCAGGCGATCAGGTAGTCGCTTACCGTAGCGTCGGGCAGCGCCTTGGCGAGGGTGTCTTTTTTCGCGGCCAGCAACGGCGGCAGCCCTACCTGTTTGGTCGATTCGGTGAGGAAGTCCGGCAGCCCCGCCACCGAGCCGGTGACATCGTCGGTGCCGGGCTGCGGGTAGCCGGGCAGACCGGCACGCACCCAGTCACCGCTCCACCACTTGTTCCACGCTGGCGATTGATAGTCGATGAACTGGTTGTAGCCATGCCAGTTGAGGCCGCCGCTCGGGCGCCACTGGTTCCAGACGGTCGGCAGTTTGCCGCTGTTTTGGGTCAGATCGGTGAGCCCCAGATCCTGCAGATCGGCGAGGGTGGCGTAACCGGCATGGTTCATCACCACATCGAGGATGATCCGCATGCCGCGCTTGTGGGCCTCGTCCACCAGAGTTTTCAGGCTCTCCTCATCGCCATAGTTGGGATCGATCTTGGTGAAGTCGAGCGCCCAATAGCCGTGGTAGGCGTAGAAGGGGAAGTTGCCCTGCTCGCCACCGCCGATAAAACCGTGCACCTGCTCCACCATGGGGGTGATCCAGATGGCGTTCATGCCGAGGTTCTTGATGTAGTCGAGCTTCTCGGTCAGCCCCTTGAAGTCGCCGCCGTGCCAGGTGGCCACCTCGTCCTGGCCATCCTTCTGGCGGCCGAAACTGTGGTCATTGGTCGGGTCGCCATTGTGGAAGCGGTCGGTCAGCAGGAAATAGACGCTCGCCTGATCCCAGCTGAACGGCGCTGGTTTGGCTGCCTTGACCGGCTCGAGCAGCAGCAGGCCACCGCTCTCCTTGCTCGGGGTCAGGGTCAGCTTGCTCTGTTTGACCACAGCCTCCTGTTTCGAGTAGGCATCCCGCAGCCGGGTGCCGTCGGGCCAAACCCCTTTCAGGGATACCGTGACCGGGCCGCCATCCCAGCTGATGCAGGGCTCTTGTGGTGGCTGGCGCTTGAACTCGCTCTTCTTGGTTGCCCGCAGCACCTTGAGGCTGGGGGTATCCGGGTTGAAGGTGAACTGATACTCCCCTGCCAGCATCACCCGCAGGGTAAAGCTCTGCTCCTTGCTGCATTTGTCCATCGGCTGGGCGGTGCCGAAGGGAAGCGGCTTGCTCTCGCTCGGGCCAAAGCTGGTACCGCAGCTGTTGCCCGCGTCGCTGATGCGGATCTGGTGGCTCCCCTTGGCAAGGGAATGGGTCAGCTCCACCGTGCCCTTGTCCAGCGCGATCGGGGTCGCTATCGGCTGACCATCCACATAGAGGTGAACCTCGGGGGCGGCCATCGCCTGTGGGGTGAACAGAGGGGCGGCCAGCAGGGCAAGCCAGAGAGAGGATAAGTTGGGAGCGCGACGCATAAGCCATTCCTTGAGCAGGGCAGTTCGGACAAGCGCCCATTCTAGGAGCAGCAAAGCGCGCCTTGGATCGGCAAAATGCCGATTTGTGACATCAGTTCAAATGGTTACGTTTTCAAGCCGAGGAAAGTGTGATGGGGGAGGCGCTCTGTTGATAAAAATAGCGGCCATAAAAAATGCCGGTCAGGTGACCGGCATTTGGCGTTTCAGGCATCGTCATCACATCAGACGGTGAAGAACTTGAAGTTGACGAAGGCCACCGCGATGAAGGAGGCAACCATGCCGCTGATGCAGAGCACCGCCGGGCGGATGGCGGGCCAGCGATGGGTCAGCAGAATGATGGCCAGCAGGGTCGGGTAGAGCCCGAACATGTAGCGCGGCATGGCGTTGAGGCCGGTCATCAGCGGAATGGTGCAGCAGATGAACATCAGGGTCGCCTCGGCCCAGCGCTTCTGGCTGAACAGGTAGCCGTTCAGGCACCAGCCGAAGATCACCATGATGGAGAGGTAAGCCTTGCGACCGCCCAGCTCGAAACCGCTCAGCCACCAGTCCAGCGGGCTGTCCATGTAGCGACCCCAGGCCACCTGAATGTGCTTGAAGGCCATCGCATCACCGGTCAGGTGATAGAGGTAGAGCATGTAGGCAAACAGGCCAAAGGGGATCATCCAGAGGGTGAATACCACCTTGAAGGCCCGCTCGGTGAAGCGGAAAAATTCCCGCCAGCCGTAGGCTTGCAGCGCCAGGATCAGCACCGGGAACACCATCATCACGCCCAGATTGCGGGTACCCGAGATACAGACCCCCAGCACGGCGACCATCAGCCACTGTTCACGATAGGCGAACAGGAACATCCCCAGCATCAGCGCCATAAAGGTCGACTCGGTATAACCGGAGACGAAGTAGGCGGAGAAGGGGGAGAAGGCGAGCAACCAGACGCCGAAGCGGGCGGTATCGTCACCCAGCTTGAGCTGACGCAGCACCAGCAGCATCAGCGGCAGGCTGGCGAAGAAGGAGGCGTTGGCCACAATGATGAGGCCGATCAGGCTCTCGACATTGAACAGGTTGGAGATGGCACCGGAGACCATCGGATAGAGCGGCATAAAGGCCCAGTTGGCCGCATTGCCCTTGCTCAACCAGCGCGGGTAGAGGTCGTAGCCGTTCTCGATGATGCGCTGGAACCAGACGCAGTCGAACTGACAATAGGCCTGCAGCGGGCCGATATCGGGGGAGCCATAGAGCTGGACACCGAAGTAGCCCATGCCATACAGCGCTATCCGACTCAGCATGAAGGCGGCGATGATCATCAGCCAGTCACGGCCGCTGATGCGCAGTGAAGGGCGATAAGGCTGTGCAGCCCCGGTGAGCGGGGCAGTATTGGTCATATCATTCATCAGGCAAAAACCCAGACGCGAGAGAGAACGTAAGTGAGGACGGTAACGGTCAGGGTGGCGATGACCACCGGCAGCAGACCGGAGAGCCCCGCAAACAGCAGGCCGCTCAGGATCAGGTTACGCACCGCCAGCGAGAAGAGGGCGACCAGCAGAAACTTGCTGGCGGCTCCCTGCTTCTGGAAGGTGATGTAGCGGTGACCAAAGAAGGAGAACCAGAACGCGATGGCAAAGGCCAGCGTGGTAACCAGGTGCTCCGAGATGGTTGGCCAGGTATGAAACAGTGCGATGGAGGTGCCAAGGTCGACGAGGGTGGCCCCCCCGCCGACAAAACCGAAACGTACCAGCCGCCAGAATTCCTCGCGGGAGATCATTGCGGCGCTTGCTCCTGCTGCTCTTGGGGATTGCTTTCAGCGTTCTGCGGTTTGGCCGCATCCTGCTTGGCATACTGGCCATAGACCCCTTCAATGAGGTAGACCGGACGCTGTTTCACTTCCACGAACATGCGGCCGATGTACTCGCCGATGATGCCGAGCGACAACAGCTGGATACCGCCGAGGAACAGCACCACGGACATCAGGGAGGCGTAACCGGGCACGTCGATGCCGAAGAAGACCACCTGGGTCACGATCTTGAGGATATACAGGAAGGCGACGAAGGAGACGCCGACACCCACATAGCTCCAGACCCGCAGCGGCCAGCTGGAGAAGCTGAGCAGACCGTCGAGGGCGAAGTTCCACAGTTTCCAGTAGTTGAACTTGGTTTCACCGGCGTGACGGGCCGGGCGCTCGTAGGGGACGCCAACGGCACGGAAACCGGCCCAGGCAAACAGACCCTTCATGAAGCGGTTGCGCTCCGGCAGCAGCTTGATCGCTTCGACCACGCGACGGTCGATCAGGCGGAAGTCACCGGCGTTCTCCGGCAGCTTGGTGCTGGTGGAGAGGGCGTTGAAGAAGCGGTAGAAGCCACCGGCCGTCACGCGTTTCATCGGGGTATCGGCGCTGCGATCGACACGGATGCCGTAGACGGTGTCATAGTCACCGGTCTGCCACAGTTTGACGAATTCCAGGATCAGGGCGGGGGGATCTTGCAGATCCACGTCCATCGGCACGATGGCGTCCCCTTTGGCCTGATGTAGACCGGCGGTCAGGGCGGCTTCTTTACCGAAGTTGCGTGCCAGGTTGACCAAGGTCACGCGCGGGTCGCGGGCGATGGCCTGCTCAACCACTTCACGGGTGCGGTCACGGCTGCCATCGTTGACGAATACAATTTCAAGCTGGTCTTTCAGCGGGGCCAGTTCGTTGTCTATCGCGTTGATGAAGGCATCGATGCTCTCTTCCTCGTTGTAAACGGGAACGACCAGAGAGAGTCGAAAATCTGGATGCGACATAAGAACGTCCTTATTTGGGATAGTTGTTTTTATAAAATGGTATTCGGGGCAAGGATCATTGGGCTACGGTCAAACGTACCGACTGCACATTGATGGGGGTCGGGGCCGAGAGCGCCAGAAAATTGGGGCGCTTGGGATCTGCCGTGAGCGAGTCACCGGGCAGACTGAGACGGATTTCGTTGATACCCGCTTTGGCCAGTTTCACCGTGGTGGTGAAGTCGTGACCGAGCGCCACCTTCAACAGGGCTCCGGCTTGCGGGCTGTTGATGCGGGCGTGTACGGTGAGCTGATCCGGATTGGCCGCCTGTTTGGGCAGCACGAAGTAGAGACCGCCCTGACCGCTGAGCAGGGTACCTTCATCGCTCGGCTTCTTGGCCCAGCCTTCGCTGGAGAGGAAGCGGCTCGGCTTGGTCAGATTGAGCTCGTTACCCGGCTGATAGGTCATGCTGGAGTTGTGTTCCCAGAAGCGGGTCTTGCCTTCCAGATAATAGAGTTTGTAGGCCAGGCTCACGTTGGGGTGAGCAGCCAGATAGAGGGTGTAAAGATAAAAACCGCTTAACGCCAGAATGGCAGTCAAAAAACCGAACTTTTTGTACGTCATATCACTCTCTACGCCTGACAGAATTGGTAGGCCGATGTCGCGCATATGCTAATCCAATTGCAAAAAAAGCATAGTGGATCACAAAAAAATATTTGGTCACATATTAACCCTTTTTTCCCCCTGTTCCAAACGTTGCTGTTTGCTGGTCAAACAAGGCTGGCGGGGCGCAAGTCGCCAGTGGCAAGGGGCGCTCCGGCAGGCGGTTTGGCAGATAGAGATACTTTGCTGCGTCATTTTCTAGCGGATGCGATAGTCAGCTGGCCTCTATCGCCATTTTGCAGGGGGCGATTTATGATGACTCACCTTTTCGTCAAGGATGACCTATGAAGTGGCTCTCCCTCTCTCTGTTGTTTGGATTATGGGCGCCAATGGCCTTTGCCAAGGCGCTTTGCCCCGAGCCCATTCAGGTCGGTTACGATAACTGGCCCCCCTACCATTACTATGAACCCGACTCACCGCAACAGGTGCGCGGTTATGCCGTCGAGGTGCTGACGGCCGTGCTCACCGCCATGCAATGCAGGGTCAACTATGTGGAGCTGCCCTGGAAGCGGGTACTGCACGAGATGGAGTTCGGCGAGATAGACATGGCGATGGAGGCGAACATCAACGATGAGCGCGCCCGTTATGCCTGGTTTTCCGATTCCTATAACCCGGGACGCACCTTGCTGTGGGTCAGCAAGGGCAGCCACTATCCCGAGCAGGATCTGGCGAGCTGGCTGGCCAAGGGGTACTCCATCGGGGTTACCAAAGAGTATTTTTATGGGGATGAGGTGATGTCGCTGCTCGGCCGTTATGCCAAGCAGGTGAGCGCGGTGAGCGACAAGCAGAATTACGAGAAGCTGGCCCGCGGGCGCATCGACGGTTTCCTCGGCGACATGCTGGCGACACCCAGCGCCCTTAACAAGGGGGGGCTGAGTAGTCAGTTTGTTGCTCATCCCATGGTGGTGTATGAATCGCCGAGCTTTTTCATGTTTGGCAAGCGCAGTTTTTCGCCGCAGTTCTTGCAACAATTCAACCAGAGGTTAGCCGCGTTCAAGGAGACGGATGCCTATGACATTATCTGGCAACGTTATGGCCCCGGGCGCTAGCAAAGTATTGGCCGTTCACGCATCATGAGCGGCCTGAGCATCGGGTCTGCCGGTCAGGCCTGACAGAGTGAACAAACCGTTTTGAGGTATTCATGGGGATGAAGTATTGGCTGGCTCTTGCCAATCTGGTGTGGCTGGGATGTTTGCCCGCCGGCGCGGTACATGCGACCGAAGCACAAGTAGTGGTGGCGGCCAGTGAAACCGGGCATGACTGGTATCAGGGCCGTCGGGCCGAACAGGCCCGTGTCGAGCTGGAGCAGCAGTTGCAAGAGGCTGTGCTGGCTCAGCTGCACCCCGATTTTTTCACCTTGTGGAAGCGCCTGCAGGCCGCCCCTGCCGCCAAGCGTGGCGCCATCTATGATGACATTTTTGCCAAGCTGAGCCGTTTCCAGCATGCCTGGCGGGGGATGGATCTGGTCTCTCGCGAGCAGATGAAGACCCTCAAGCTCGATTTGAATCGCCCTGTGGTGACCAAGCCCGGCAGTGGTGACCTGCTCACCCAGGTGAAATCCCTGCGCCCCCAGGTGGCGGAATACGAGGCGGTGCGGGCCAAAGTGCACAAGCTGCTGGCGATGCCGATGGCCAGCAAGTGGCCGACCCTTGATATGCCGACCCTGCGGGCCGGAGAGAGCGCCGCCGAGCTTGGCCAGATCCGCGCCATGCTCAACGAGCTGGGCGACAGTGCCCCGAGCCATGGTGATCTGATTTACGATGGCGATACCGAGCAGGCCATCAAACAGTTCCAGCGTCGTCACGGCCTCACCGCTGATGGCATCATCGGCCGTCAGACCCGTTCCTGGCTCAATACCGGCCCGCAAGTGCGCGCCAGCCTGCTGCTGCGCAACCTGTGGCGTCGTGATCTGGTGGATCAGCTTGCCGCTGGCCGCTACGTGCTGGTCAATATTCCCGACTACCGCCTGAGCGTGGTGGAGTCCGGCAACGAGGTGTTCACCAGCCGGGTCATCGTCGGCAAGGAGCAGCGGGCCACTCCCATTCTGGCCAGCGAAATTCGCTCCATCGTGCTCAACCCCTCCTGGCATGTGCCGCGCTCGATCCTGAGCAAGGACATTCTGCCCAAGCTGGGCCGTGATCCTGCCTATCTCAATCGCGAGCAGTTCGAGGTGATCGACAGCGAGGGCAACCCGGTGCAGTTCACCGAAGAGGGGTGGCATCAGGCGCTGGCTGCCGGTTTCCCCTATCGCCTGCGGCAAAAACCGGGTGATCACAATGCCCTGGGGCGCTACAAGTTCTACCTGCCCAACAATGACGCTATCTATCTGCACTCCACCCCGCGCAAGGCGCTGTTCGAGCAGGGGGCGCGCGCCTTCAGTTCGGGCTGCATCCGGGTGGAACATGCGGACGATCTGGCCGAGCTGTTGCTGGCCGATTCCCGCTATCAGCCGGACAAGGTGGCCAATATCCTCAAGGAGAGCCAGACCAAATGGTTGCCGCTCACCACGCCGATCCCGGTCTTTACCGTCTACTGGAGCAGCTGGATCGACGAAAATGGTCGCCAGCAACTGCGCAACGATATCTACGGATTTGATCGGGTCAGCTTCCAGAGCCGCCTGCTGTGATCCCAGCCACAGAGTGAAAAGCCCGGCCTGTGCCGGGCTTTTCTATGGGCGATTGAGGTTTGACAGGGCCCCCCGCCGGAGGGTAGTTTCAAGCGCCTGTATGACATTCACTCAGTGAGCTTATTCACCTTTTCGCTTGAATCTGCGATGGACGAACCCCTTATGCTGGAACAAGAGATAAGTCGACGTCGCCTGTTGCTGGGAGCCGGTTGCCTGCTGGGCAGCTCGCTGATCTCCTTCCCTGCACTGGCAAGCCGCAGTACCACCGGGCGTGAACTCAGTTTCTTCAATCTCAATACCGGCGAGCGGGTGCGCGCCAGCTATTGGGAGAATGGCCACTATCTGAGCGACGGATTGGCGGAGCTCAACCACATCTTCCGCGATTACCGGCGCAATGAAGTGTTCAATATCGACAAGAAGCTGTTTGATCAGCTATTTCTGTTGCAGCACAAGCTGGGTCGGCGCAGCGAAATCCAGCTGATCTCCGGCTATCGCGCCCCGGCCACCAATCGCCAGAAGCGTCACAAGAGCCGCGGCGTGGCCAAGCACAGCTACCACACCCTCGGGCAGGCGGTGGATGTGCGGATCCCCGGCGTACAGCTGGCTCATCTGCGCAAGGCGGCCCTCAATCTCAAGGTGGGTGGGGTCGGCTACTATCCCCGTGACAACTTCGTTCACCTCGATACCGGCCCGGTTCGCAGCTGGTAAAGGGGTTGGCAAGCTGCCAAGCTCTTCCCACCAGTGAGGAGATAGCGATGAAAAAGATAGTGATTGGCGGCCTGATCGCCCTGTTGTTGACCGGTTGCAGCAAGCTCAACCGTGAAAATTACGACCAGTTGAAGATGGGGATGAGTTACGCCGAGGCCAGCACCATTCTGGGTAAGGCGGAGCGTTGTGATGATGCCTTGGGCACTACCAGCTGCCTCTGGGGCGGGGAAGGAAAGAACATCAAGATCCGCTTTATCGCCGACAAGGCGACCTTCTTCAGCTCGGAAGGGATTAACTGAGTCGCAGACCGTCCATGAAAAAAGCGCCGCTAGGGCGCTTTTTTGTTGCTCGCAATCCAACCCGCCTCGCCAGAAGCTGGCGTACTCAGTGGGTGGCGTACTGGTAGTTGAAGGTGGGCAATCCCCACTTGAAGCGAACCGCCAGCAGTCGCAGTACAAAGCCGATGCCAATGGCGCCGAAAGCCGCCCAGTCGTTGGGCAGACCCTGATCCAGTGCCAGACAGTAGAGCGCGGCGGTGATCAGCGAAATGGCGGCATAGAGCTCGCGGCGAAACACCAGCGGAATGCGCTGGCAGAGCAAATCCCGCAGGACGCCGCCGAAGGCCCCCGTCACCACTGCCATGATGCAGGCAATACCGGCACCGTGGCCCATATCCAGCGCACGGGCCGCGCCGAAGATGGAGAAGACCACCAGCCCCAGCGCATCGAGCGCCATGAACAGCTTGCCGAGATAGCGCATCAGGGGGGCGGAGACCACTCCCGCCATCGCTGCGGCGGCAACCAGCAGCACATATTCCGGATGCTCAATCCAGAGCAGCGGATAGTGGCCCAGCAACACATCGCGAATGGTACCGCCACCGATGGCCGTCGCCGAGGCGATGATCACCACCCCAAACAGATCCATCCGTCGCCGACCCGCGGCCAGCGCGCCGGTCATCCCTTCGGCCACCAGGCCCACCAAGAAGAGTGCATGTAACATGAGATATCCCAGGGAACGAGAAAGGCCCGCATCCTACCAACTCGTGTCATATGGGACAAGCGTTCGAATACATGCATTAATTTAATTCATGCTAAATGCGAAAAAGGCACCGTTTCGGGTGCCTTTTTCTAATCAATGTTCAAGGATTAGTGGCCTAACTGCTGCTGCCGGTAGTGATCGACCCACATGGCGGTGGCGCCACAGATGGCGACCGGCATCACAAAGAGGTTCACCACCGGAATGGCGGAGAAGAGGGTGACCAGGGCGCCGAAGCTCAGGCACTTGCCACGGCGCTGCTTCAAGGCATCGCGCATGGTGATGAAGCTTATCTTGTGGTTGTCGAACGGATAGTCGATGTACTGGATCGCCATCATCCAGGCGCTGAACAGGAACCAGAGCACCGGCGCCAGGGTCTGGCCCACCACCGGGATCAGGAACAGGATCAGGCAGCCGATGGCCTTGGGCAGGTAATACTTCAGCTTGGTCCATTCGCGGCCGAAGGTGCGCGGCACATCCTTGACGATATCCAGCATGCCGCTGTCATTGGCGGGTTGGCCGGTGAGGATCTGCTCCACTTTCTCCGCCAGCAGGCCGTTGAAGGGGGCGGCTACCCAGTTGGCGACCGAGCTGAAGATAAAGGAGAAGACCACCAGGATGGTGATGAGGGCGATGGGCCACAGCAGGTAATCCAGCCAGTCGAGCCAGGCGGGGATCTGCTGATGGAGCCAGGCGAACAGGCCGTCGAGCTGCAGCAGCAGGGCATAGAAGGCCCCGGCGAACAGCACGAAGTTGACCAGTAGAGGGATCAGCACAAAGGTGCGGATGCCCGGTTGGCGAATAAGGGAAAACCCGCGCAGGAAGTAGTCTGCACCGCTGATTGAATCTTTGACCATATGGGGTGATTGGCTCATGTGAGCTCCATCTATGCATGGGAGAACTGCCAGCATATTACAAACAAGCCTTTGATTTGGTAAAGTCGCCGACTATTCCTTATTTCGTGCCGTGGCGACTGAAAATCGGGCATTGGATGGGGATGATGCCTGCATATTACAAACAAAGCTGGGTCTGGATTTGGTAAAGTCATCTGCCCGCCTCCTCTTTATTTAGCCACTGATACAGGTCGCCATGCGTCTGAAACTGATCAAACTCGCCGGCTTCAAGTCGTTCGTCGAGCCGACCCGCATCGAACTGTCGGCAGACATGACCGCCGTGGTGGGCCCCAATGGCTGTGGCAAATCCAACGTCATCGACGCGGTGCGCTGGGTGCTGGGGGAGAGCTCCGCCCGCCATCTGCGCGGCGAGAACATGACCGATGTCATCTTCAATGGCTCCATCAACCGCAGTGCGCACGGGCGCGCCTCGGTCGAGTTGGTGTTCGACAATCCCCACAACCGGGTGCCCGGCGAGTTCGGCCGCTTTACCGAGATTTCGGTGCGCCGCGAAGTGCTGCGTGACGGCTCCAACCACTATCAAATCAACGGCCAGAAGTGCCGCCGCAAGGATGTCACCGACCTCTTCCTCGGCACCGGCCTGGGCCCGCGCAGCTACGCCATCATCGAGCAGGGCACCGTCAGCCGACTGGTGGAGTCGCGCCCGGCCGATCTCAAACTCTTTATGGAAGAGGCGGCCGGGGTCTCCCGTTACAAGGAGCGGCGCCGCGAGACCGAGCAGCGCATTCGCCACACCCAGGAGAACCTGGAGCGCCTCGGCGATATTCGTGGCGAGCTGGGCTCGCGCCTCGACCACCTCAAAGCCCAGGCCGAGACCGCCGAGCGTTACAAACAGCTCAAGAGTCGTTCGCGCGCCGCCCGCGCCGAGCTGATTGGCTCCGAGTTGTGGGCGCTGGAGACGCGCCTTGGCGAGGCCAAAAGCGAGCTGGCACAGGCCGAGCAGGCGCTGGTGGCGCTCGATGCCAAGCGTACCGCCGATGAGGGGCGCCACGTCACCCTGTCGGTCGCCAGACAAGAGGTGCAAGCCGAGCAGGCGAGCCGCCAGCAACAGATTTTTCTCGGCGGGCAGGCCATCGCCCGCCTCGAACAGCAACAGCTGCACCAGAGTGAACTGGGGCGCGACTGGCAGGTCCGTGCTCAGGCGCTGGGCGAGCGGATCGCTACCCGCAAGGCGCAGCTTGCCAGCCAGCAGGATCAGCTGACCGAAGGGGTATTGCGTGCCGAGCAGGAGAGCGCCCGGCTGGAGCAGTGTGAGCAGTTGCTCACCGAGCAGCAGGAGGCCCGCCAGCAGGCCAGCGAGGGGCTGGAGCAGGCTCGCCTGCGCCAGCAGCAGTGGCAACAACAGTTGGCCGGGTTGCAGGGGCAGCTCAACCAGACCCGCACCCGCTTGGGTGGTCTGCAGGAGCTGCAAGCCAAGACCCGGCTGGCCCGTCTCAAGCTGGAAGATGAGCGAGCGGGCCCCCTCGGCGCAGAGGCTGACGATCTGCAACCGGCCCTCGATGATTTGAGCGGTCAGCTGGAGCTGACGCAGGCCGCCACTGGCGAGCTGACCGAGCAGCTGGCGCAGGCGGTCGATGCCCATGAACAACTCAAGCAGCAGCATGGCCAGCAGTTGAGCCTGCAACGGGAGCTGGAGGCGCGGCTGGCGACGCTGGATCAGATCCTCGGCGAGCAGATGGAGGGGGCGACCCTGGCCGATCGGCTGCACGTTGCCCCCGAGTGGGCAGCTGCGCTCGACAAGGTGCTCGGCCGCTGGCTCACCGCCACCCCGGCGGACGAGTGCAATCTGGCGCAAGAGGGACTCTGGATTGGCCCAGCGCAACCGGCGGTTGCCGGTACGCTGGCGGCGCAACTGGGCGGCGAGCACATTCCCGCCTTCCTCAATGCCATCTGGCTGGTGGAGAGCCGGGAGGCTGCCTTGGCCCGCCAACCGAGCCTTGCGGCCGGTGAGTCGGTACTGACACCTGCTGGCGACTGGCTGGGGCCAAACTGGGCAGATCTGGGGCAGGGCGCGGCGCTCGGCACCATGGCGCTGCTCGGTGAGCGTGAGCGGCTGCATACCGAACAGGAGAAGGTTGCCGCGGGGCTGGCACAGCTGAGCGAGCAACTTGTCGCCGCCGATGCCCGGCGCGCCCAGCTTGCCAGCGCGCAGGAGTTGTCGCAGCGAACCTTGCGCGAGCAGGAGCAGAAATGGCAACAACTGCGCGAAGCCTGGAGCCTGCAGCAGGGTCAGCGGCAGGAGCGGTTGCAGCGGCTCGGTCAGCTCGGTGAAGAGCTGATCCGGCTCGATCAGGAACAGGCCGAAGAGGCACAGCGGCTGGCCAGCGCCCGTGAACAACTGGAGCTCGATGAGGCGCGCCTTGCCGAGTTGCAGGAGCAGGGGGAGCCGCTGACACAAGCGCTGCAGGTCGCTCAGGATCAGCTGACCCGCTGCGAGCAGGCGGTTGACGAGGCGCGTGTGCGCCGCGAGCAGCAGCAAGCTGCCTGCCAGCGTTTGCAACTGGAGCTGGGCAATCTGCGCCAACTCATTACTCTGGGTGAAGAGGAGCTGGCGAGGCTCGGGCTGGAGCTGGCCGGGCTAAAAGGGCCGGATAGCGAGGCGGTGCCGGATCTGGCACCCCTGCTGGCCGAGCAGCGCAATCTGGAGGCGCAGCAACTCGCCTGCCATCAACGACTGACCGAGTTGGAGCGCCAATTGAGCGAGCTGGATCAGGCGCGCAGTGCCGATCACAAGCAGCTGGTCGTATTGCAGGAGAAGCTGGCAACCCTGCGCCTTGAGCGCGAACGCAACCTCACCCGTCGACAGGGGCTGCACGAGCAGTTCGAAGAGCTGGGGGTGAGGCTGGTGGATCTCGATCAGGCGGTGCTGATCGCCGCAGATCGCAGCAAGCTGCGGCAGGAGATCCAGACTCTGGAGGCGCAAGTGGAGGCGCTTGGCGCCATCAACCTGGCGGCGCTGGAGGAGTATGAAGAGGCGAAAACCCGCTCAACCTATCTCGAAAATCAGTGTCAGGATCTCGAGCAAGCACTGGAAACCTTGAGCCAAGCCATTAAAAGAATTGATAAAGAGACACAAATACGGTTCCGGGACACTTTCGATAAGGTCAACGAAGATTTAAAATCCCTGTTTCCAAAAGTGTTCGGTGGGGGCAGTGCCTGGCTTGAGTTGACCTCCGATGATCTTTTGGAGGCCGGAGTGAGCATCATGGCGAGACCTCCGGGTAAGAAGAATGCTACCATTGCCCTGCTTTCCGGGGGGGAGAAGGCGTTAACCGCGCTTGCGCTGGTTTTTGCCATCTTCAGACTCAACCCAGCACCTTTTTGTCTGCTGGATGAGGTGGATGCACCGCTCGATGAAGTGAACGTCGGTCGCTTCTGTTCTCTTGTCAAAGAGATGTCGAGCACAGTACAGTTCGTTTACATCAGTCATAATAAGGTCTCCATGGAGATGGCTGAGCAGCTGGTTGGCGTCACGATGCAAGAGCCCGGGGTTTCTCGCATTGTGTCGGTCGATATCGGTGAAGCCGTCGCTTTGGCTGAGCAAAACTAGAAAGAGAAGCAGCTAATGCAGGAATTGCGTTACATCTTGGTTGCCCTGGGCGGTATTGTTATTGCGGCATTGCTCATTCACGGGTTGTGGAGCAACAGAAAAAATCGTCAGGCACCGATCAAAGAGAAACCGATTGGACGGATGGACTCCAAGTCGCGGGATCGTGATAACGACGCCTTCGACAGCGATGGCATCGGCCAGGTGCGCGTGGTCAGTGGTGGCCGTCGTGCCGAGCCCAAGCTGCGTAGCGAAGAGAGCCGCCAGCCGGAACTCGCTCGTCGCCCCGCCGTACCCGCCTTTGATGATGAAGATGACGAGGACGATCTGCCGCCGCCCGTAGTGCGCAAGCCTGCTGCCCGCCCGGTTACGCCGCCTCCTGTCTATGAAGAAGAGGAAGCGTTCGACGAACCGCAGTCCGAGGAGATCGACGAGGCACCCGCCGCACCGGTGCGCAAGCCTGCACAGGTAAATCGTCGTACCCCGGTCTACCGTTCCCGTACCCAGCGCGAGCCGATGATGCAGTCGCTGGACGATGAGCCGCTGGTCGAGCCCGCCTACGCGACCGCCCCGACCTTCGGTGCCCGTGCCGAGACAGCCCGTACCGCTGACACCGTTCGTGCCGAGCCGGTGCGTGCTCCCGAGCCGGAATATCAGCCGCAGCCCCGTCATGTGGCCCCCGAGCCTGTTTATGAAGAGCCGGTCTATGTGGCACCTGCTCCGGTGGTTGAAGAGCCGCGCATGGCGCCCCAACCGGTCGAGAAGATCTGGCAGGATGTCTATGTCATCAACCTGATGGGCCGTCCGGGTCACGACTTGCAAGGTGCAACCCTGCTCTCGTCCCTGATGGCGCTGGGCTTCAAGTTTGGCGAGATGGATATTTTCCACCGTCACGAAGATCCCAACGGCAAGGGTGAAGTGCTCTTCTCCATGATCAACATGGTCAAGCCGGGCACCTTCAACCCGTACCGGATGGAGCAGTTCACCACGCCGGGTGTCTCTCTGTTCATGCAACTGCCGCTGCGCAGCAACGCCGCGTTTGCCTTCGAGGACATGCTGCAGGCTGCCGATCAGCTGGCCAGCGATCTCGATGCCATGCTGACAGATATGGATCGCAGCCCGCTGAGCGACGAGACCATTGCCCGTTACCGTCACGAGCTGGCTGCCTACGAGGCCAGTCGCGACTAAATACGCCATGCGGGTCGAGTGAATAAAAAGTGCGGTACCCTGGTACCGCATTTTTGTTTCTACCCCGGCCGGATGTTCAATCACACTTCGAGACTTTTTCATGAGCGACACCCTCTCCCGCCACCGTCAATTGTGTGAACTGCTTACCGAATATGGTCATCAGTACTATGTGCTGGATAACCCCACAGTGCCGGATGCCGAATACGATCGCCTGATGCGCGAACTGATTGCGCTGGAAGCCGAGCACCCCGAGCTGAAAACCCCGGCGTCCCCCAGCGTGCGGGTCGGCGGCCAGCCGCTGACAGCGTTCAGTCAGGTGCGCCACGAGATCCCCATGCTCAGTCTGGACAACGTCTTTAGCAGCGAAGAGCTGCAGGCGTTCGAACAGCGGATGAGCGATCGCCTCAAGCGTGAGGTACGTTTCACCTTCTGCTGCGAGCCCAAGCTTGATGGTCTGGCGGTGAGCCTGCTTTATGTGGATGGCCAGCTGGTGCAGGCGGCCACCCGGGGCGATGGTGCCACCGGTGAGGAGATCACCGAGAACGTGCGTACCATCAAGGCCATTCCGCTCGCGCTGCGTGGTACGGGTTGGCCTGCCCGGCTGGAGGTGCGTGGCGAAGTCTTTATGCCCAAAGCCGGTTTCGAGGCGATGAACGCCAGGGCGCTGGCCGCGGGCGAGAAGGTATTCGTCAACCCGCGCAACGCCGCCGCAGGCAGCCTGCGCCAGCTCGATTCACGCATCACCGCTAGTCGTCCCCTCAGCTTTTACGCCTATGGCGTGGGGGTGGGGGGCGAGCAGTTGGGCGACTCCCACTTTGGTCGCCTTCATCAGCTCAAGGAGTGGGGCCTGCCACTCAGTCCCGAAGTGAAGCTCAAAGAGGGGGCCGCCGGTTGTCAGGCGTTCCACGACGACATTCTGGCCCGTCGTGGCGAGCTCCCCTACGAGATCGACGGCGTGGTCTACAAGGTCGATGCCATCGCTCTGCAAGAGGAACTGGGCTTTGTGGCGCGCGCGCCGCGCTGGGCGACTGCTCACAAGTTCCCGGCTCAGGAGGAGATGACGGAGCTTGAGAACGTCGAGTTTCAGGTCGGCCGCACCGGCGCCGTGACTCCGGTAGCCAAGCTTAAACCGGTGTTTGTCGGCGGCGTCACCGTCTCCAACGCCACCTTGCACAATGCCGATGAGATTGAGCGCCTTGGCGTGATGATCGGCGATACCGTGATCGTGCGCCGGGCCGGTGACGTGATCCCGCAGATCGTCGCCGTGGTGGAGGCGCAGCGCCCAAGCGACGCTCGTGCGATCCTCTTCCCGACCGAGTGTCCGGTGTGCGGCTCGGCGGTCGAGCGGCTGGAAGGGGAGGCGGTTGCCCGCTGCTCCGGTGGCCTGTTCTGCGAGGCGCAGCGCAAGGAGGCGATCAAGCATTTCGCCGCCCGTCGCGCCATGGATGTGGATGGCCTTGGCGACAAGATAGTCGAGCAACTGGTGGACAAGGGACTGGTGAAGACCCCGGCCGATCTGTTCAGCCTCAACGCCATTCAGCTGGCCGGTCTTGAGCGGATGGGGCAAAAATCGGCCCTCAATCTGGTGGCTGCCATCGATGCGGCCCGTAGCACCACCCTGCCGCGCTTCCTGTTTGCCTTGGGGATCCGCGAAGTCGGGGAGGCGACCGCCCTCAATCTGGCCAACCACTTCCTCACGCTGGATGCCCTGCGCGCCGCCTCGGTGGAGCAACTGCTGACGGTGGCCGATGTGGGCGAGGTGGTGGCCAAGCATGTCTACTACTTCCTGCGTCAGCCGCACAACGTGGAGGTGCTGGAAGCCCTGCTGGCCGCCGGTATCCACTGGCCGGCCATCGAGAAGAAAGAGGCTGCACAGCAGCCTTTTGCCGGCAAGACCTTCGTGCTGACCGGTACGCTGACTACCTTGTCGCGCAACGATGCCAAGGCGGCGCTGCAGGCGCTGGGTGCCAAGGTGGCGGGATCGGTATCTGCCAAGACCGATGTGCTGGTTGCGGGGGAAGCGGCGGGTTCCAAGCTGACCAAGGCGCAGGAGCTCGGCATCACCATCTGGACCGAAGAGGAGCTGCAACAGGCGTTGCAGGGCTGAATAGCCTTCGTGAGGCCTGCTAAGCGCAGCACCCGATAAAAGAGAACCCGGCATGGCCGGGTTCTCTTTTTGTTGTAGGGCAGTCACTCACTCGCGCCAGAGGATCTTGTGGCGCCATTTGTCGGGCACGGTGAGCTGCCAGCGGGCCAGCTCGCTCTTGCTGAAGACATACTCGCCGCGCAGGGCCGCGCGCGGGGAGAGGGTGCGGGGCAGGGTGCCCGCCAGTATGGTGTTGATCAGGGAAGCGGCTTGCAGCCCCTGATCGTGACCGTCCAGCACCAGCCCACCGATGGCCATGCCCTTGCCGACGGTAAACTCCCAAAAGCAGAAAACGGGTACCGGACTGTTGGCACTGGTCCACTCCAGCACTGTCTGTTCGCTCACATGCTTGCCCTGCTCGTCGATGAGCGTGTGGTAGAGGCCGAGGAAGATCGCCTGATAGCCACTCTTCCTGGCGTTGAGCACCGCCTCCTGCCACAGGCCGTAGTCACCAAGCAACTGGCTGTTGACCCGGGTCTTGCCGACCCGCAGTTCGGTCTGGGTCTTGAATTCATCCTCGATGGCGGTGAGCGCCACGTTGCTGGAATCAAACAGCACCAGCGCTTTGTCGAGTCTCCCCATCAGCTGGCTCATCTCGCTGATGTTGCGTTTGAGTAGTGGCCGCTCCAGCACGCCAGTGATCTTGGGGTGGCCGACAAAGCCCTTGAGGCGCGGGTTCTCGTTCATGCCGAGAAACACCACCGGGGTGCCCAGCGAAGCGATCTCGTTGGCCAGATAGTTGATGGCATTGTCATCGCCCAGCACCACCAGATCCGGTTTGCTCTTGAGATAGAAGGCGATGGCCTGCTGGGCAATGTCGTCAAACTCCTCCCGCGGGTGACGCTTGGTATCCATATAGAAGTGGGAGATCTTGTGTTCCCCCTGCAAACCATTGATCAGCCCTTCGTTGTAGCTTTGGTCCCACAGGTATTCGGGATGGTAGCTGCTGATCACCAGAATGTGGGCGGCCCGTAGCGGCAGGGCGAGGGTGGCAAGCAGTAGCAACAGCAGGGAGGTGCGCATGGGTTATCCCTTGTCGAGCGGAAGAGTGTACTTACTCAGTATGGGTGGTTTTGGTTGGCGCTGTCATCTCGAAACCGGTGTGGTGGGGGGCGATTTTTTTTCGGCTGGGCGGATCGGACGCCAGCCCGCACCACGCTTGAGATTGGATTTGATTGGAGCTTTTTATGGTTGGTCGTGAACTGTCCCGCTCGCTGAAAAACCTGTTCTGGATCAAGAAATGAGGCTGCGCTTTGGTGCCTAATAGACACCACATATAGGGATGCATTCGTTTTTAATCCCTATATGTTGTGTTATTAAGCTGTGTATAAGCTGTTCCCTTCCTATCTTCAGCCCAGGCTTGTCAAGCCTCGGCTGAATTTATTTGCGTCCAGGACGAGATGCCGGGAAGGGGGCCCAACAAGGGTGAGCCAGAGGCAAATGCCTGGCCTTTTAACGGGGAAAATCCATGAAACCGGTTGTGATCAAACGTGACGGATGTCGCGCACCATTCAATGCCCAGCTGATTGCAGAGGCGGTCAGCCGAGCGGCGGAAGCGGTCAATCAGGCCAATCCGGCGCTGGCACTGCGTATATCAAGCGCGGTCAGCCAGGAGCTGGAAGGGCGTGGTGAAGTTGATATCCACGAGATCCAGAACCGGGTCGAAAACCACCTGATGGCTTCCGACGACAAGGCCATCGCCCGTGCCTATATCGAATATCGCCACGATCGGGATCAGGCTCGCGAGGCGCGTGGCCGTCTGGCGCAGGAGATCCGTGGTCTGGTCGAGCAGACCAATGCCGCCCTGCTCAACGAGAACGCCAACAAAGACTCCAAAGTGATCCCGACCCAGCGCGACCTGCTGGCCGGTATCGTCGCCAAGCACTATGCCACCAGCCACATGCTGCCCCGTGATGTGGTTCAGGCTCACGAGAGTGGTGATCTGCACTTCCACGATCTCGACTACTCCCCCTTCTTCCCGATGTTCAACTGCATGTTGATCGATCTGAAGGGGATGCTGACCCACGGCTTCAAGATGGGCAATGCGGAGATCGACACCCCGAAATCGATCAGCACCGCCACCGCCGTAACCGCCCAGATCATCGCCCAGGTGGCGAGCCATATCTATGGCGGCACCACCATCAACCGCATCGACGAAGTGCTGGCCCCCTATGTGACCATCAGCTGGCAGAAGCACCGTGAAGTGGCCGAAGAGTGGGGCATTGCCGATGTGGAAGCCTACGCCATGGCACGCACCGAGAAAGAGTGCTACGACGCCTTCCAGTCGCTGGAGTACGAAGTCAACACCCTGCACACCGCCAACGGTCAGACGCCGTTTGTCACCTTCGGCTTTGGTCTGGGGGATAGCTGGGAGTCGCGGATGATCCAGCGCGCCATTCTCAGCAATCGCATCGCTGGCCTTGGCAAGAACAAGAAGACCGCCGTGTTCCCGAAACTGGTGTTCGCCATCAAGGATGGCCTCAACCACAAGCAGGGTGATCCTAACTACGACATCAAGCAGCTGGCGCTGGAGTGTGCCTCCAAGCGGATGTATCCGGATATCCTCAACTACGACCAGGTGGTGAAGGTGACCGGCTCCTTCAAGACCCCCATGGGTTGCCGCTCCTTCCTCGGTGCCTACGAGGAGAATGGCGAGCTGATCCACGAAGGTCGCAACAACCTGGGGGTGGTGAGCCTCAACCTGCCGCGTATCGCGCTGAAATCCCGTGATGAAGCGGACTTCTGGGATCGTCTGGATGCCTCCCTGCGGGTCGCCAAGAAGGCGCTGATGTACCGCATCAGCCGTCTGGACGGGGTGAAGGCACGGGTTGCACCGATCCTCTATATGGAAGGGGCCTGCGGCGTGCGGCTGAAGGCGGACGACAACGTCAGCGAGATCTTCAAGAACGGTCGCGCCTCCATTTCGCTCGGCTATATCGGGGTTCACGAGACCATCAACGCCCTGTTTGGTGACAAGGTGCACCTGTTTGACAGCGCCGAGCTGCAACAGAAGGCCATCGCCATCATCGCCCGCCTCAAGGCGGCCATCGACGAGTGGAAGGATGAGACTGGTTACGGCTTCAGCCTCTACTCCACCCCGAGCGAGAACCTCTGCACCCGTTTCTGCCGCATCGATGCCAAGGAGTTTGGCGTGGTATCCGGCGTGACCGACAAGGGTTACTACACCAACAGCTTCCACCTCGATGTGGAGAAGCAGGTCAATCCGTACGACAAGCTGGACTTCGAGGCGCCCTATCCGCCCATCGCCAGCGGCGGCTTCATCTGCTACGGCGAGTACCCCAACATCCAGCACAACCTGGAAGCGCTGGAGAACGTCTGGGATTACAGCTATGACAAGGTGCCTTATTACGGCACCAACACTCCCATCGACGAGTGCTACGACTGCGGCTTCACCGGCGAGTTCGAGTGTACCTCCAAGGGCTTCACCTGCCCGCGCTGCGGCAACCACGACCCCGCCAAGGTGTCGGTGACCCGCCGTGTCTGCGGCTACCTCGGCAGCCCGGATGCGCGCCCCTTCAATGCGGGCAAGCAGGAAGAAGTGAAGCGCCGCGTCAAACATATGTAAGCGCTGCAATGATGAAGAGCTGGCCCCTGTTGCAAGGGGCCATTTTCATTGGAGGGCGGCAGTCATGCCGCATTCCCGTGAACGAGGCAGGAAACAAGCGATGCACTACCACCAATACTACCCGGTCGATGTGATCAATGGCCCCGGCACCCGTGTCACCCTGTTTGTCTCGGGCTGCGAGCATAAGTGCCCGGGTTGCTACAACCAGAGCACCTGGCGGCTCGATGGCGGCAAGCCGTTTGATGAGGCGATGAGCGATCGCATCATTGCGGATCTCAATGACACGCGTATCAAACGGCGAGGTCTGTCGCTCTCCGGCGGCGATCCGCTCCACCCGGCCAACGTGCCCCACGTGCTGGCACTGGTGAAACGGGTGCGCGCCGAGTGCCCCGGCAAGGATATCTGGTGCTGGACCGGCTATTTGCTCGGCGAGCTCTCGGATGCCCAGCGTGAGCTGGTGGCCTTGCTGGATGTGCTGGTGGATGGCAAGTTTGAAAAGGAGCTGGCAGACCCGGGCCTGCTCTGGCGGGGCAGCAGCAATCAGCAGATCCATGACCTTAACGCCTGGCGTAATGCGGATGAGCGAATTCCCTGTCTGGTTTGCAGTTGAAGCCCGGGATGTTTATGGTTAGCCCACTCCAATCCTGACGACATTCTTGAAGAGGAGAGCCGAGATGAACAATCTGCTCAAGATCCTGCTGGCCATTTTCCTGCCCCCGGTGTGCGCTTTTATCCAGGTGGGTTTTAGCCTGCACTTTTTAATCAACATTGTGCTGACCCTGCTGGGCGGTCTGCCGGGCATGGTGCATGCGCTCTGGCTGGTGGTGAGCGACAAGCGCGGCTGATGCCAGCGGCTGGTTAGTGAGCTCATTGACGATAAAAGGGCCAACCTCTCGGGGTTGGCCCTTTTGTTCATGTTCATACGAATACTTTTTCGTTAGGATGGGTGACTGACCAAGGGGGCGCGTGTTGAGCGCCCCGCAGTCCGGCAACAAGCACCGGCAGAGAACAAGGAGCGTTACATGAAGTGGAAAGTCGCAGTATGGTCAGGTCTGGCTGTGACACTGTTGTTGGGGTGCTCATCCCGTCAGGAGGTGGCGCACGAGCGCGCTCCGATCGCTATCCCTCTCGAGCAGTTGTCCAGCTACTGGGTTCAGGAGAAGCAGTGGTCATGGCTTGGCAATGACGAGCCCGCCCTGCCGGCCAAACCGGTCAAGGGGTATGTGGAAGTACGCTATCAAATCGACGCCAGCGGCACGCCGGTCAAACCGGAAGTGGTGGCGGCCGAGCCCCCCGGCGAGCTGGAGCAGAGCGCACTGGCGACCCTCTCGCGGATCCGCTACAGCCCGGCAGAGGGTAACCCGGATGCCATTCCGGTCGAGGTGATCAACCGCTTCGAGATCGAGATCAACTGACCCCCCACCACTTCGATGCCAGAGAAACAGAGACCCCGGCCAGGCCGGGGTCACGTTTATTGCTGTTTGCAGTCGTTGTAGGCGGTCTGCCACTCGCCAGCCTGATCCCGCAGCTCGACAAAACCCTCGTTCCCCTTGTTCCACCAGACGGCTTCGTGCTCGTCCGTATAGCGGGCACCGGAGGCTGAAATGGCCTGGGGCAGGGTGTAATCCTTGCCGTCCGGCAGCGACAGCTTGATAAAGCTGAGGCTCTCGTCGGAGAGAGAGAAGTAGCGCACCTGCACCTTCTTGCCCTGCTCGCACTGGTAACTGACCGGCTCGCCACCGGTGACGGAGAGGGTATTGCCCTGATTGCAGCCGGCGAGCAGGCCGAGGGCCAGCGCACCAGCGGCCATCATATGTACTTTATTCATGATTACAGCTCCATTGGTGTCATACGGGCGTCAGCCTAACAGGTTGCCGTTATTGTGCAATCAGCGGGGCCATTCGGTGCGTCGCTGGCTGTCCGGCATACCGTCGCGAGTGTGAGGGGGGGATCGGCGTTAGCAAGGTATCCGCCATCAGTGCAAGCCGAGTCGGGTTTCAAACTGGCGGATCAGAGTCTCATAGGTGCCGTTGTTCTTGATCTTCTGCAGCCCCTGCTCGAACCGCTTGGCCAGCGCTTCCCCTTGCGGGGCGTTGCGGGAGAAGGCGAGCCAGAAGCCATCGGTGGAGAGTTTGCCAACTTTGACCACCTTACCGGTCAGCTGCTTCTGCTGGATCTTCAGGTAGCCCGGCATGCCGTTCATCAGGATGTAGTCAACCCGACCGCGCACCAGCATCTCGAGGATCTGGGCATCGGATTTGGCCTGAAAGCGGGTGATCCTGGGGTTCTCCATAAAATCGGTGGGATAGGTGTAACCGAGCGTGATGCCCACCCGCTTGCCTTCCAGCGAGGTGAGCTTGAGATCCCGTTGCGGTTCGCTGGCGAGGGCGAAGATGGCGAGATCTTCCTCGAACATGGGGGTATCGTGCCAATGGTACTGGTAACGGTTCTCTTCGGTGATGGTGGCGTTGAAGCACCCCGCAAGTTTGCCGCTTTTCGCATCGTGCATGCAGCGGGCGAAGGGGAGGGTGCGAAACACAATCTCGATCCCTTCCGCGGCGAACACTGCCTTGACCAGCTCCGGCGCCAGCCCGCGAGGCTGGCCATCCTCCTTGTCGCGCTCGCAGTAGGGAGCCCAGTCATCCTCGGCGCCAATGATCAGCGGGGCGGCCCCGAGCGAACTGGTGGCCAGCAGCACCAGACAAACCAGCCATTTTTTTAACCACGGAACCATAGGCACACCTCATCGACAGCAGCCTTACAAGCATAGCCACACTTCTGCGCTGATCCGTGGCGGCAGGAGGGAGGCAAATAAGAGAGACAAAAAAACGCCCCGGCAGGCGACGGGGCGAAAGAGAGCTCATCCATGGGCTGACAACAGTGTTTACAACAGGAAATCAGTAACCGAAGCGGGTTGCCTCGAAGCGGTTGAGCAGCCGGTGGATGAGGTAGCAGGCCAGCAGGGTGACCACGATGGCAAACAGGATGCTGCTGACCCGGTAGAGGGCGCTGAACACCAGATCGTTGCCCGGGGTGAGGTATTGGCCAAACAGGATACCGAGGGTGGTGAGGGCGCCGAAGCCGACCCCCGAGCCGCCAGCCTCCTTGACGTGGGCATGGCTGAACAGCATGGCACCGAGCCACAGCAGCGGGGCGACCAGCAGCAGTTGCCCTGACCAGTCATAGAGCACCAGCTGGCCGAGCAGGCCAAAGGTGACCCCCAGCAAGGTGCCCATCGCCCGTTTGCGGGCATAACTGAGGGCGCCGTTCCAGTGCATGGGGAACAGCACCAGCAGGGTGGTGGCCTGGGCCGACATGGAGTCACGCAGATCAAAAAGCTGAAAGGTCAGGAACGACAGGGTGGCCACCGTGGCCCCCAGCAGCGCCTCGTGGCGCATCCGGTGCGGCGCCTTGGCGGCGGGTGCCGGTTTCGGTCGTGCCTCTAGGTCGGGGATCAGCGCCGTCATCAGATAGGCGATCAGCACCGACAGGATGTTCGCCCAGATATTATTGAAAATCAGATCGTTAAGGTCGGTCTGCGGATAGCTGGCAAAGTGCAGCATGATGCTGAGGCTCAGCACCCCGTTGGCCCCGAACAGAAACAGACTGCCGCGCGACATGGCAGCGAAGCGGTAGAGAAACAACAGAAAGGCGATGGGGGTCATCAGCACCGGATGGCTGCCAAACAGCCCCCCCAGCAACCCGACCTCCACACCACAGACCACTGCCGACGCGATAAGCTGGCGGGCGGCATGGCCATTCATCACCGGCACCATCCCCAGCAGCAGCACCGGGGTGACCGTGTAGAAGACCCCGTAACCCCAGCCAAACAGCTTGCAGAGCAGAAAGCCCGTGGTGCAGCCAAAGGCGATACGCAAACACTGACGCAGCTCGTTGCCGGTAAGGGGCCGATGCCAGAGGTGCGCGGCGTGATGAGCAGGCACGGTATTGGTAGCTACGGAGGTCGCTACGGGATGAGTAGATACCTGATTAATAGACATAATGCAGCAGGCTGAGCAGGTGGATCTGGCCCCGTGCCAGCATGGCGGTCAGGGCATTGTCCGGCAGCAGTTGCACCGTGGCCCGCGCCCCGGCTGGCAGGTGGTCGGGTAACTGCTCCAGCTCGAGGTGCAGCCGCATCCGCTGGGCATCCCGAACCCAGCGATCAGACTCCACTGGAGCTGCAAGTCGACCGTTGGCATCAAACTGACCGGCACTCACACCGGCATCCAGACTGCTCACCCGGGCAGGATAGAGTTGGCCCGGTTCGCCATCGAAGGCGACCAGTGCGCGGGTTTGCTCGCCGACATGGCGCAGGCTCTTCTCGCGAAAATCGGCGATCACATCGACCTGCTCCGACACCAGCGCCAGCAGCGGGCTGCCCGCGCTGGCGATACTGCCCGGTTTGAGCTGCAGGTTGGTGATGGTGCCATCCTGATCCGCATGAACCCGGCTATAGGCGAGCGCCAGCTCCGCTTGCGCCAGCTTGTTGCGGGCCTGGCGCAGCAACAGATTGTCCTCACCGGTCACGCCACGGCTGGCCTTGATCTGGGCCAGTTTGGCCTGACTGGCGCGCAGGTTGGCCTGAGCGCTGCGCAGGGCGCTGTCCGCCTCATCTTTTTGTTGCACTGAGACCATGTGGCGCTGGAACAGCGCATCGGTCCGCTCCGCGTCCCGCCATTTCTGGCTGGCCAGCGTCTCTTTGGCGCTGATATCGGCGGCGGCAGCGGTCAGTTCGGCGTCCAGTTCACGGTTCTGTTGTTCGGCCTGCGCCAAGGCCAAACGGGCCTGCTCTACCGCCAGAGCGAAGGGCTCGGGATCCAGGGTAAACAGCAGGTCCCCTTTCTTGACTTGCTGGTTGTTGTGAACGGCAACCTCGACCACCTTGCCGCTCACTTGCGGGGCAAGCTTGGTGACCACCCGGGTCGCCATCGCCTGCGGCGTGAGGGGCATCAGCAGATCGGCTACCAGAAAATAGGCGAAGAGGGCGGCAAAGCCTGCCATGGACCATTTGATCCAGCGGGTAAATTGTTGATCCGGTGTCATCTTATTCTCTCTCTGTGCTGGCATCGGGAGGGCTTGTATCGCCTCCTGCCTGTCGGTCGTGGTGCTGTTCAATCTTGCTGAGGGCGTTGGCCGAGATCCGCTGCACCGTGGCTTCAAACAGTTGCAGGGTCTGTTCGTCGATGCCCCCCAGCAGCTCGCGGCGGATATTCATGATGCGGTCGGCGATCTGATCGAGCAGGGTCTGGCCGGCCGGGGTCACGCAGACGATGCGGGCCCGCTTGTCCTGACTGCAGCAGTGGCGCTCAATCAGCTCCTGCTCTTCCAGCTGGCCCAGAGTGCGCATCAGGGAGGGGAGCTCTATCTCGAGGGCTTCGGCCAGGGTCTTCTGGCTGACATGGTTCCCCATGCGGGAGAGTTTCCACAGCGCGGTCCAGCGGGGATGGGTGAGGCCAAGGGGAGCCAACTCCAGATCGGCGGCAGTACGCCATAGCCGGTGCATCCGCGCTATCTGCTCGGCGAGCGACAGCTCGCGCAACCTTTCCAGATCCGTCATCTTCTCATCCTCAATCTACTTAGCCTGCTAAGCATTTTACTTATTTAGCAGGCTAAGTAAATAGTGTGATGGTGATCGTGTTTTTGGTCGGATCTTTCGTCGGGGTCGGATGAGTAGCATTCGGGCCGCTGATATTGTTTGCTGCACTGATCCACTCGGGGCTCTTTTACCGCTCCGGATAGGATGCCGTGCAGGGAGGATATTAGGCGGATATTTTCATGAAATTTTCAGGTCCGGCGAGCGGCGCTTTTTTTATCCGCTAATATTGATGGGGTTATAAAACAAGGGGGAAACGGGTTGTGGATGGATATGACAGTGGATGTGTGTATCTGGCAATTGAAACTCTGTTGAGTGACGGGGAATATGGTGCAGAGTCACATCATGGCGTGAATCGGGATGGTGCTGTCAGAAGTGCCGATATCAGCCATGATTTTGACCCCGCCAATATTCCATTATTGTTGGCAGAATAGACCTGACCGTGTGTGATCCTTGCGAGTTCAAGCCAGTGCCCTGGTATTCGCTGGCTTGACTCATCACAATATCAACGCTCTTCCTTGCGCCGCCTCTCTCGCCATTTTGCATCTCGCTGGCAGCACGAATGTGCGCGCAATCCCTGATACCACCTGCCGTGACGACCGCGCCATCGGGATGACATTGCCCGCTGATTATCACTCACAGGATCTGTGAGGATAAATGGTCGCAGGGTTTGTCATCTGGCTCTGTTATTTCCCCAAAGGGGAGCGATCATCAGATTGCTATTACTGCTGATCACCCAAATAACCGCCATACGTGTCGCTCGTTTTATCTTCTTGCTTCCTTGTCTGGCCGGGTATCGATGGCGTGGTGATCTATTGAGTCACGCAGTTTGGCGACACCATGATGTTTAAGTTTTTAATGTTTTTATATGGCTTTGCAGTCTGGCTAACCGACAGGGGCGAGGGGGATCAATAAAGTAGCGGCCACAATCACACGCAGAGTACATAACAATGAAAAACCTCTCTACCCTACAAACCACACAAGAAAAGGCCGCCTTGATGGGCGGCCAACAAATTGCCGGTATGCCGCTCTTTATATTTCTGGGGCTGGCGACCTGTGTTCTCTTTTCCGGCTGGAACGGTTCGCTGCCACTGGGCATGGTCGGTGCGCTGGCGCTGATGTTCGTGCTGGGCACCCTGCTGACCGAGTTGGGGGAGCGGATCATGCCGATCCGTGAATATCTGGGGGGCGGCACCATCCTCGCTATTTTTGGCGGCGCCGCCCTGTTCGAATACCAGCTGCTGCCGGTGCAGGCGGGACAGGTCATCACCAACTTCATGAAGGAGGGGGGCTTTCTCAACTTCTTTATCGCCAGTCTGGTGACCGGTTCGGTGTTTGGCATGAGCAGTGCGTTGCTGAAAAATGCCGCCATGCGCTATCTGCCGGTGATCCTCGGCGGCGTGGCGCTGGCACTGCTGAGCGTCGGCTTCGTCGGCTCCCTGATGGGTTACGGCTTCAAGAATGCGGTGCTGCTGATTGGCCTGCCGATTATGGGCGGTGGCATGGGGGCAGGGGCGGTGCCACTGGTGGAGATCCTCTCCGGCCCGATGCAGATGTCCAGCGCCGACCTGCTGTCGCGCATGGTGCCGGCGGTGGTGATCGCCAACACCCTGGCCATTCTGGTGGGCTCCCTGCTGGCACGCCTCGGCCGCCGTTACCCCTCCCTGACCGGCAACGGCAAGTTGATGGTCAAGGAAAGTAGCCAGAGCATCGCCGAGGAGCAGGTTGAAGCACCGACCCTGCAGAGTCTGGGCATGGGGCTCTTTATCAGCTCCAGCATGTTTGTGCTGGGCTCCCTGCTCGGCAACTTTATCCCCATGCACCCCTTCGCCCTGATGATTCTGGCGGTCGCCTTTATCAAGGTGAGCGGCGTGTTGCCGCGCCGTTATGAGCAGGCTGCTGCTGACTGGTATCAGTTTGTGGTGAGCAACCTGACCCCCTCCCTGCTGGTGGGGATCGGTGTCGCCTACACCAGTATTCCGGAGCTGATCAGCGCCTTCTCCATCAGCTACTTCGTGCTGGTCATGGTCACCGTGATCGGTGGTGCCCTCGGCGCGGCGCTGGTGGGCCGGATGATCGGTTTCTATCCCATCGAGGCGGCCATCACCGGCGGACTCTGCATGGCCAACATGGGTGGCACCGGCGACGTGGCCGTGCTCTCGGCGGCCCAGCGGATGAAGCTGATGCCCTTTGCCCAGATCTCCTCTCGCCTCGGCGGCGCCGTGATGCTGATCCTGGCCACCGCCCTTATCTCCCTGCTTGCCTGATACCGGATTGAGGAACACATAAGATGAACGACATCATGATGGGCACCAGCCTGCCCTATGCAGAACGCAAGCGTCAGGGCGTACGAGGCCGCATGCCCCACAAGGAGGAGTCACTCTCCCAGCAGCGGCGCCGGATCTACCGCTTGGTCAGCGCGATGCAGAGCCCGTTTGACCAGCATCTGCTGCTGCGCCAGTTGCAGGAGGACAACCCGGTGCTGTTCTACGATCTGGTGCGCCACCACCTGCCGGAGCTGCTGCCGATCATCTACACCCCGGTGGTGGGGGAGGCATGCCAGCGCCACAGCGATCTCTATCTGCGCAGCCACGGGCTCTATCTCTCCTGGCACGACCGGGACGATCTCGACGACATCCTCGAGTCGGTGGAGCAGGAGGTGGACGTGATTGTCATCTCCGATGGCGAGCGGGTGCTGGGGCTCGGCGATCTCGGCATCGGTGGCATGGGGATCTGCATCGGCAAGCTGGCGCTCTATTCAGCCGCTGGCGGCATCAACCCGGCGCGCACCCTGCCGCTCTGTGTCGATGTGGGCACCAACAACCCCGAGCTGCTGGAGGATGACTCCTACCTCGGCTGGCAGGCCCAGCGGATCGATGGCGAGAGCTACTACCACTTCATGGACAAGGTGGTGGCCGCCATTCGCAAGCGCTGGCCGCAGGTGGTGCTGCAGTTTGAAGACTTTGCCGGCAAGCACGCCGCCAACCTGCTGACCCGCTATCGGGACGAGCTCTGCATGTTCAACGACGATATTCAGGGCACGGCGGCGGTCGCCTCTGCTTGTGTGCTGGCCGGTCTACAGCAGGCGGGCACCGCCCTGTGCGATGCTCCCGTGCTGATCGTCGGCGCGGGTTCGGCCGGTTGCGGCATCGCCGCCATGCTGGCCCAGCTGGCGGGGGGCAGTGAGGGGGTCTGGCTGTTTGATCAGGACGGGGTGGTCTGCAGCGATCGCTCAACGCTGACTCGCGCCCAGCAGCCGTTTGCCCGCGCGGTGAACGAGGGCAACAGTTCGCTGCTGGAGACCATCCGCCAGGTGCGCCCGGCGGTGCTGATCGGGGTGAGCGGTCAGGGTGGCCTCTTTACTGGCGAGGTGTTGCAGGCGATGGGGGAGGTGTGCGAGCAGCCGGTGATCCTGCCGCTCTCCAACCCGACCCGCAGCGCCGAAGCGACGCCCGAGCAGGTGTGGGCGGCCACGGGTGGCCGCGCCCTGCTGGCGACCGGCAGCCCGTTTGCGCCGGTGACGGTGGCCGGTGAGCGGCGGGTGGTCTCCCAGTGCAACAACGTCTATGTCTTTCCGGGCATTGGCCTGGGGGCCTGCGCCGTCAAGGCGCGCCGCATCAGCGACGGCATGTTGCTGGCCGCGGTGCGGGCGGTCGGCGCCTATCCGCTGGTCGCGGGCCGACTGCTGCCCCCGATTGAACAGGTGGGAGAGGTGGCCCGCGCCGTGGCCAGAGCGGTGGCGCTCTGTGCCCGCGAGGAGGGCCTGGCCGATTTTGCCGGTGATCCGGCTCCTTTGATTGACCAGACCTGGTGGCATCCGCACTATTGGGCTGCGTCCTGACGATTTAAGGTATGTGCATGAAACTTCGCCATCAGCTGGTCACCCTCTCTCTTGGGCTATCCCTGCTGCTGATCCTCATTCTGGGCAGCCTGCTGGCCCTCTTTATCCGTCATCTGCTGGAGAGCAATCTGCAGGATAAGGGGAGCGATCTGGCGCGGGTCATGGCGGCCGATACCCGGGTGGTAGAGGCCCTGCGTCAGGGCAGTGACCCTACCCTGCGCGACTACATGGAGGCGGTCTGCAATCGCACCGATGCCACCTATATGGTGGTGACCGACGAACATGGTCGTCGTCTCAGCCACCCCAACCCCGAGCTGGTGGGACAGAAGTTCCGTGGTGAGGATATCTGGCCCGCGCTGCAGGAGCGGCGCAGCTACTGCTCCAAGGATCGGGGCACCATGGGGCCGGCGATCCGCTGCTTCTCCCCGGTGGTGGGCGGTGACGGGCGCGTCATGGGGGCCGTGGTGGTGGGCTACCTGATGCAGCAGGTGGAGGGCATCTACATGGAGCGGGTGGCCCTGCTCGTCTGCGCCATTGTAGCGGTGCTGGGATGCGGCCTGCTGCTGGCGCTCTGGGTGCAATATCTGCTGCGCAAGACCCTGCTCGATCTGGAGCCGGAGGCGATCGTGCGCCGCTTCACCCTGCAGGATCTGGTGCTGGAGCACATCACCGAGGGGGTGATCGCGCTCGATAGCAGCGGCAACATCAACATGATCAACAGCACCGCCAGTTATCAGTTGCGGCTGCCAGGTACCGGGCGTCACGCCCTGCTGGGGCAGTCGTTGGCGGAGCTGGTGCCGCCGCTGCGCCCCTGTCTGGAGCAGGAGGCGGGGGAGGTGAGCTTCACCATTCAGGGGGAGTCCTTCGTCGGCCGCTGGCAGGCGGTGCAGGGCAAGGCGCCGGGGCGGCTGCTGATCTTCAGTCGTCCGGAGGTGGCTGCCAGTCTGGGGGTGCAGGTAACCCACCTGCGCCAGTACGCCGAGATGCTGCGGATGCAGAGCCACGAGTTTGCCAACAAGCTGAGCAGCCTCTCCGGCCTGTTGCAGCTGGGTCATGTGGATCAGGCGGTGGAGTTGATCCAGCAGGAGAACGAAGCGTGCCAGACCATGTTGCAGGAGCTGCTGCGCCTGATCGACAACAAGCCGGTGGCGGGGCTGATCCTCGGCAAGTTCAGCCGGGCCCGCGAGCTGGGGGTGACCCTGGAGCTCGATCCCGACTCGGCGCTGGCGGAGTATCCGGCCTCGGTCTCTGCCGATCTCATCACGCTGATTGGCAACCTGCTGGACAACGGTTTGCAGGCGGCCTGGCGCAACCGCCAGCAGCGGCCGCCCCGGGTGCTGCTCTCTCTGTGTGATGTGGGGCGGCGACTGGTGATCGAGGTGGAGGATAGCGGCGAGGGGGTCGACGAGGCGCTGGCCGATCACCTGTTCGATTACGGGGTGAGTCGCCAGAGCGGTGATCACGGGGTCGGCCTGTTCCTGGTCAAGGAGACCGTGGCGCGGCGCGAGGGTGTGATAGAATGGCGGCGAACTGCCGAGCAGACCACACTGTTTGGTATCTACTTGAATAAAAACCAATTAATGTGAGCCATGGACCCAATAATCACGCTTGTTATTGAAGATGACGATCGGATCGGTGCCATCTTGTCAGAGCTGGTGGCGGCAACATCCGGTTTCTCCCTGCTGGGGCGGGCCGGCACCCTGGCCCAGGCCGATGCCATGATGGCCGGTGTGGTGCCCCAACTGCTGCTGGTGGATGTCTCTCTGCCCGATGGCTCGGGCCTCGAGTGGGTGAGCCGCCTGCGCAGTCACAATCGCGAGGCTTATGTCATCATGGTCACCGCCTCGCGCGATGTGGAGACCATCCAGCAGGCCCTCAATCTGGGGGTCCATGACTATGTCATCAAACCTCTGCGGTTGTTTCGCATCCAGCAGAGTCTGGACGAGATCCTGCAACTGCACAGCAGGCTGTGCGAGCGGGGACGGCTGGAGCAGGACGATCTCGACAAGCTGCTGGGCAAGGGGGGGCGGTCCCAGATCAAGGAGATGCGCGTCACCCCCAAGGGGATCGACAGCATTACCCTGCGTCAGGTGCTGGATCTGCTGGCGGGCGAACCGGAGAACGTCTTCTCCACCGACACGGTGGCGCTGCGCTTGTCGCTCAGTCGTACCACGGCGCGCCGCTATCTGGAGTATCTGGAGTCGGAAGACCGGGTCGATGTGGATCTCAACTACGGTCAGCGGGGGCGACCGGAGCGGCGCTATCGCTGGCGCCGGGCGGGGTAAGCCTCAGGTTGATGCCAACATGCACGTGAAAACAACAAGGGAGCCAGCGGCTCCCTTGTTGTTTCTGGACGTTGTTCGTTCTCACGCAGCTTCCCGTTCGACCACCGGCGCACGTCTCTTCAGTTGGGAGGCCATCACCCCGCCCAGGATGAGACCCCCGCCCAGCAGGTGATAGCCGTGGATCGGCTCCCCCAGACTGATGACGGCGATCAGCGCCGTACAGAGTGGCAGCAGGTTCATAAAGACCGAGGTGCGCTCGGCCCCCATACAGGCGAGGCCGCGCATCCAGCAGTAGGCCGCCAGCAGGGACGACGCAAGCCCGGCAAACAGCACCAGCCCCCACCCTTCGGCGGGCACCGCCAGCGAATCGGCACTCAGAGCAACTGGCACCAGCAGCAAGACTGCCAGCAGGACTTGCATATAGAGGTTGAGCCAGGGGCCGAACGGCAGTTGCCAGCGGCGGATCAGCAGCCCGTAGAGGGCATAGCTGACAGAGCCCAGCAGCATCATGCCATCACCGGGGTTGATGCCGTTCTGCAGCAGCGCCAGCGGTTGGCCCTTGCTCAGCAGCCAGAACACCCCGAACAGCGAGATGCTCATGCCCGCCAGCGCCTGTTTGCCGGGACGCTGAGCGAAGAAGATGGCGCCGAGCAGCAGGGTCAGCATCGGGATCAGCGAGCCGATCACCCCCATGTTGGTGGCAGAGGTACTGTGGGCGGCGTAATAGGCCAGACACTGGAACAGCACCATGCCCAGTGCCGCCAGCACCAGCAGCTTGCCAAACCAGGGGCGGATCTCGCTGCGGCGGCGCCACAACTGGGGCAGGCAGAAGGGAGTCAGTGCCAGCGCGGCAATGACCCAGCGATAGAAGGAGATGGCCGCCGGGTCGAGTACGCTGGCCGCTGCCTTGGAGACCACGGTATTGGTGGCCCAGATCAGCACCGCCATCAGCGGAAAGAGCAGGGGGGAAAAGATTCGCATCAGAGGCTAATGCCGATCAGTTAAGGATCCATTGACCGATCCTCCTGATGTGTAAAAATCCGAAACCTGTTGATTGGTTTCGGATTTTTTATGCGTATCGACCAGGCTCTCGACTTCCTCCACGCCAGCAATCCCGCTCAGTTTGAGTCACTCTCCGACCTCATTTCCCCCGAGCTCATCACAACTCTGCTCGCCGAAGAGGATGTCGTGACCCTGCGCCGTCGCCGCATGCCCATGGAGCGCCTGGTCTGGGCCATCATCGGCATGGCCATGTTCCGCCACGTCCCCATGACCCAGCTGGTCAATCAGCTCGATATCCTGTTGCCCGGTGACCGTCCCTTTGTTGCCCCCAGCGCCTT
>NZ_JAPCJA010000016.1:0-82485 GCF_027707745.1 Aeromonas sp. QDB23 | reverse complement strand
GATTGGATCGGACATACTGAGTACAGTGAAACCAGAATAGAGCAATTAGATCACATCTTTAATCTGATTGGTATTACTTCTCATCTGGTCGCTGAAGACCGAAATGAGCGTAGGCTCGTGTGGTCGCAATCCGTCCTCTGGGTGTACGTTGCAGATACCCCTGCTGGATCAGATAAGGCTCCAGCACATCTTCGATAGTATCTTTCTCTTCCCCGATCGCGGCGGCCAGATTATCGAGACCCACCGGGCCCCCCATAAACTTGTCTATCACAGCCAACAATAACTTGCGGTCCATGAAGTCAAACCCTTCGTTATCGACATCCAGCATGTCCATGGCGCGGGCCGCGATGGGGCCATCGATGCGGCCATCGGATTTCACCTGGGCAAAATCGCGCACCCGCCTTAACAAACGGTTAGCAATCCGCGGCGTGCCGCGAGAGCGACGTGCGACCTCAATGGCACCATCTTCCGTCATCTCGAGTCCCAGGCAGCGGGCACTGCGGGAGACGATATCGGTCAGATCCTTGACGTTGTAGAACTCCAGCCGCTGGACGATGCCGAAGCGATCCCGCAGCGGGCTGGTGAGTGAACCGGCCCGGGTGGTGGCGCCAATCAGGGTGAAGGGAGGCAGATCCAGCTTGATGGAGCGGGCCGCAGGCCCCTCCCCGATCATGATGTCGAGCTGGTAATCCTCCATCGCCGGATAGAGCACCTCCTCCACCACCGGACTGAGGCGGTGGATCTCGTCGATGAACAGCACATCGTTCGGTTCGAGGTTGGTGAGCAGCGCCGCCAGATCCCCCGCTTTCTCCAGCACCGGGCCGGAGGTGGTCTTGATATTGACCCCCATCTCGTTGGCGACGATGTTGGCGAGGGTGGTCTTGCCCAGACCCGGCGGGCCAAAGATCAGCAGGTGATCGAGCGCCTCGCCCCGCTGGCGCGCCGCTTCGATAAAGATCTCCATCTGCTCGCAGACGGTATCCTGACCGGTGTAGTCAGCCAGCTTCTTGGGGCGGATGGCCCGATCGATAATCTCATCCTCGCGCGCGGCGCTTGATGAGATAAGACGGTCTGCTTCAATCATCAACTACCTCACACCAGGCTACGCAGGGATTCACGGATGATCTCTTCCACCGACATCCCCTCTTTGGCGATCTTGCTGACAATCTGGCTCGCCTGCTGCGGCTTGTAACCGAGAGCCACCAGCGCACTGGCCGCCTCTTCGGTCACATCCGGCGCACGCAATTCGGGCTCACTGGCTGGCAAGGTGACTAGGGCCGGAGAGAAGAGATCGTGGCTGACCCAGCCCTTGAGCCGATCTTTCATCTCCACCACCAGCCGCTCGGCGGTCTTCTTGCCGACACCCGGCAGTTTGACCAGGGAGCTTATCTCTTCGCGTTCGACACTCAGCACGAACTGGGTAGCGGTCATACCGGAGAGAATGGCCAGCGCCAGCTTGGGGCCGACCCCGTTGGTCTTGATCAGCTCGCGGAACAGCGCCCGCTCCTGCTTGTGGTTGAAACCATAAAGCAGCTGGGCATCTTCGCGCACCACGAAGTGAGTATGGATGGCCGCCTCCTTGCCGATCTCCGGCAAATCATAGAAGCAGCTCATCGGCATCTGCACCTCGTAGCCGACCCCGCCCACTTCCAGCAAGACCTCGGGGGGCTGCTTTTCAATGACAATGCCTCTCAAGCGACCAATCACGGCTCTCTCCTCACCAATACAGCTATTCGTAAATTGGCTCATAGCATAAAGAATAACTGGATAAGTATCCAGCATAGGGCCGTGACAGGAGCGTCGTCAGAGAGGCTTTTTATTCAATTAGCCACCATGCTTGATCGGGTGCAGCCAGTGCACGGGATGTTTCAACACCGCAGCGGACCCTGACCGGGGGATAAACCACTACACTAAACCCGTTCGGAACCGAACATGGTGCCAATGTCGATACCAAGGAAGGCCATCACATGAAAATTGTTACCACCGCCAATCTGGGTCTTGCCATCTTGCTCGGCTGCACGCTGGGCATGGGGATCGTGGGCTGGTATGGCAGCCAGCGGCTTGCCGACCTGCTCTCCTATGTGCTGGGCGCCGCCTGGCAGACCGCCGATGGCGCCATGGAGGGTTCGATAGAGCTGGGCAATCAGCAGCTCTATATCCAGAAGATGCAAAACGGCGCGCCGCTCAATCGGGCCGAACTCGATGCTGCCAAGGCTGCAACCGATGATGCGCTGGCCCGGGTCAGCCAGGGCCAGCTGATCGATAGCGCGGCCCTTGCCACCATGGATCAGCAGAAACAGGGCTATCAACAGCAGCAAGAGAAGCTGCTGGCGCTTTATCAGGCCTATACCGAGGCGGATCAGGCGCTGCATCAGAACGCCGACCTGATGGCCCGTCTCTCGACCCAGCTGGAGGTGATCGGCGATGGCGCGGTAGAGGCGCTGACCCAATCCCCCGACCAGACCATCAGCTGGAACAGCGGCCTCTCTACCCGCTGGGAAGCGGCCGACGGGGGGATGGAGTCCAACATCGGCTTTTTGCGCCAGCTCTATGCGCTGGAGAAGATGCGCAGACAGGGGGTCACGGCGGCGATCAAGGCCGAGCTGAAAGAGGCGACCGATTTCTACCACGAAGCGATCGACAGCATGCTCGGCACCGGGCTGTTCGATATCGAGGGAACCGGCGAATTTGCTGGCAAGACACTGTCGGCAGAGTATCGCGCCCTGCAGACCCGACATCAGCAATTGATGGGGCAGTGGATCGAGGCACTCGGCAGCTATCAGGCCCAGCAGGCTCTCTATGAGGCCAGTGCCGACCAGCTGAAACAACAACTGGTTGCCATCGAGGCGAGCGGTGATGCCACCGTCGAGGATCAGGTCACCCAACTCAACGGCATCATCAGCCAGACCCGCGCCCTGTTGCTCGGTGGCCTGTTGCTGAGCCTGATCATGGTCACTCTCTGCGGCTTCTGGCTGACCCGCAAGCTGGTGACGCCGCTGCTGCAAGTGGACAAACGGATGCAGGATATCGCCGCCGGCGAGGGGGATCTCAACGCACGCATCAACCTGCAACGGGATGACGAGATCGGTTCGCTGGCCAACAGCGTGGATCGCTTCATCGAAAAATTGCAGAAGATGATCAGCTCCACCATGGACAACAATCAGCACATCAGCGAACACGTCCACACCTCGGTCAACCGGGTGGAAGCGATCAGCCAGAGCAGCCGCCAGACCGCCGAACACGCCCAGGCCCTGCACCACGACAGCGAACAGATGGTGCAGGTAGCGACCACCATATCGGACAACTGCAGCATGGCGGCCCAGAATGCCAACGAGGTGCGCCAGCTGACCACCGAGAGCAGCCAGTACGTCGCCTCGGCCAGCGCGGGCATGCAGCGGGTGGTGCAGGAGGTGGGCGAGTGCGCCGTCGCCATCAACTCCCTCAAGGAGCAGGCGAGCCAGATTGGCCAGATCATCTCCACCATCAGCGGCATCTCGGAGCAGACCAACCTGCTGGCCCTCAATGCGGCCATCGAAGCGGCCCGGGCGGGCGAAATGGGGCGCGGCTTTGCGGTGGTGGCTGACGAGGTGCGCACCCTGGCCAATCGCACCGCCACCTCCAGCGCCGAGATCAGCCAGGTGATCAGCAGCATCCAGCAGCAGACCGAGACCGCCTACCTGATGATGCAACGCAACCTCAAGACGGTGGAGTCCGGCATGCAGGACTCCGAGAACACCAAGCAGATCCTGTTCAAGGTGGAAGGGGCCATCGACCAGCTGGCCGACATGGTACAGCAGGTGGCCGATGCCACCGGGCAGCTGTCACACACCCTGAGCCACTCCTCCGACAAGGTCTCCGGTATCAGTCTGCAAGCCAGAACCGGCGAACAGGAGGCGCAGGAGTGCCTGCAGCTCGCCTCCTCGCTCCATCAAGCCAGCCTGCTGCAGCAGCGCCTGCTCTCCCAGTTCCGGGTGTAGCCATCTCCCGCCGAGCCCGGCGCAGAAAAAATGCCAGTCCGCGTGAACGGACTGGCATTTGCTTTTCTGCGGACCGGACACACCGTCCGGCCATCGGCGAGTTACTGGCGAACCAGACGGTAGATGGCGTAGCCCGGGTGCTTCTCGTCATCCATCGGCAAGGTGGACTGATAGGCCAGATCCTTGCCTGCCAGCGCCTTGGCCTCTTCACGGGGCGATGAGTAGAGACGGACATCCACCCCGGCAGGCAGCGCCTTCATGTGCCAGTTGTTGTCGGCGGCCGGGCTGAATCCTTGCGGATTGCTGGCGGAACGGGATTTCAGATATTGGGCGACGATCTCGCGCGTCTCGAAGGGATCTTCATGCACGATATTGCTGCCATCCACACCCGGGAAGTGGCCGCCCCCGCTGGCGCGGTAGTTGTTGGTCACCACATAGAACTTCTGGGCCGGATCGATGGGCTGGCCGTTGAAGGTCAGGTTGCTGATCCGCTGACCCTCGCTCACCTTCTCCCCCTCCTTGTTGTAACGGGCGGGCTGGGTGATATCCACCTCGTAGTTCACTCCGTCGATCACATCGAAGTTGTAGGTGGGGAACTTCTCGTTCACCAGCCATTGCACCTCGCCCTTGGCCGAGTCAACCCAGTTGAACTGACCGGCACTCATCTCCAGCCACTCCTTGACGGTGGCGCCGTTCACCTCGACCACCTGCAGGGTGTTCGGGTAGATGTAGAGGTCCGAGACGTTGCGCAGGGAGATATCCCCCGCCGTCACATAGGTGAAATCGGTAATGCCGTTGCGACCACCACGGAACGGGGCGGCGGCAGAGAGGATCGGATAGGACTCCTTGAGCAGGCCATCCTTTTGCAACTGCTCGGCATGCTGGCGCTGGGCATCGCTCACCAGCTGCACCGAGGGGTCATCCTGCACCAACGCAAAGAAGCTGTGGATGGATGAGGTGATCTTGCCGAGCGGGCGATCCAGCCACTGGTTGGTCGCGTCGTGGTCCGCCTTGACCAGAGCCACTACCTGCTCGTCTACCTTGCTCCCTTCGCTGGAATCGATCTGGCGCAAGGCTGATTGGCTCTGCTTCACCTGCCACTTGCCAGCCACCTGCTCCAGCTTGAGATCGATGATCCCCAGATGGTTACCCCAGAAGCCCGGCATCACGGTGGGAATCCCATTCAGGGTGCCCGCCTGATTATCCACCAACGGCAGATCCGGGAAGTCGCCGGGGAAGTTCTTGTGGGCATGGCCCAGCATCAGGGCATCGATCCCCTCGACCTTGGCCAGATGCCAGGCCGCGTTCTCCATCATGGCTTCATAGCTGCCGGCATTGATGCCGGAGTGAGCGACCACCACCACCACGTCGGCCCCCTTGGCGCGCAGTTCGGGCACATAGTGGTTGGCGGTTTCGACCATGTCGGCCACCACCACCTTGCCTTCCAGATGACGCTTGTCCCACTGCAGCACCTGCGGCGGCGTCAGCCCCAGAATACCAACCTTGACGGTCTGCGACTGCCCCTTGTCATCCTTCACCTGACGATCCAGCAGCAGATAGGGGGTGAACTTGTTGCCGCTCCAGTCGATCTTGCCATTGCTATCACGCTTGAAGGCATCCCCCTCAAACACGTTGGCGTTGACGTAGGGGAAGTTGGCCCCTTTAAGGATCTTGCCCAGATAATCGAGGCCGTAGTTGAACTCGTGGTTGCCGAGGTTGCCCACGTCATAACCCAGCTCATTCAGTGCCTTGATGGCGGGATGGGCCTGCTTGTCGAGGTAACCGGCACCCGATTGCTCGAAAATGTAGTCCGCCAGCGGCGAGCCCTGGATCAGGTCACCGTTGTCCAGCAGCAGGTTGTTGGGGTTCTCGGCGCGGGCGGCGCGGATCAGCAAGGCGGTACGGGAGAGACCGAATTTGCGATCCTCCTTGTTCTGGTAGTAGTCATAGCCCAGCACATTGGAGTGGATATCGGAGGTCTGGATCAGCCGCAGCGAGACGGCACCGGGCTGATCCTGCTTTTCTGCGCCACAGGCAGACAGCAGCATGATGGAGGCAATGACGCCCAGCTTCATGGTTCTATTCACTGGATTTTCCTTATTTTTATCTAGCAAGTCACAAGGATGGAAAATTTCACCGGAGAATATGCCACAAACTGGCGTCTTGATTAATTTTTATGAAACCGGGCAGCACAATGCCCGGTCCCCTGCTAACCCCCCAGGGCGAGTTGCAGTGCCAGCGTCAGCATGATGATGCCGACCAGCAGGTCGATCCCCCGCTGCACCCGGCTGCGTGCCAACCAGGGCGCCAGTGCCGCCGCCCCCAGCGCCAGCGAGTAGAACCACACCAGCGAGGCCAACATGGCCCCCGCCGCAAAAGCCGGGCGCAGGGACTCATTTACCTGACTACCCAGCGAGCCGAGCAGCATCAGGGTATCGAGATAGACGTGCGGGTTGAGCAGCGTGACCCCCAGCGTCATCGCCAGCACGCTCTTGGCCCCCATCCGCCGGGCTGAGTCGGCCAATCCCTCCCCCTTACCGCGCCAGGCGCTGAGCAGGGAGCGGCCGCCAAACCAGCTGAGAAACAGCACCCCGCCCCAGGTGAGCAGCGCCATGCCGAGGGGGCTGGCGGCCAGCAGATTGGCTCCGCCAAATACGCCGATGGCAATCAGGACGAGATCGCAGCCGCTGCAGAGCGTGGCGCTCAGCAGATGGTGATTGCGATGGATGCCCCGGCTCAGCACAAAGGCATTCTGGGCACCGATGGGGATGATCATGGCAAGGCCGATGGTGAAGCCTTGCAACGTCGTAGCGAGCAGCATGAGAGTACCGTCCGAAGTGATGAATGAACGGCACTATAGCGAGGGGGAAGCATCCAGAGAAATGCGTTGATTTACTGATTGATTCATTTTGCTAATGATGGCCGCCACAGCAATCCGCTATTCAATCCCTTGTCAATTACCGGATCTGACAATTGTGACCCTCGGAGTGCGGCAGGAGAATCGGTTGTGTCTGTCGAGCTCCGACCTACTGCAGCACGCTGGGGAAGTTGGTGACCACAACCTGCTCCAGATTGGGTAACAACAGCCCGGTGCCAACGCCCTTGGCAATGGCCTGATAGCGGTTCATGGAGCCGGTTTTGCGGGTGACCTGATTGAGGTGGTAATTGACCGTGCGCTCGGTGATCCCGAGGATGCAGGCGATCTCGCTGGAGGTCTTCCCTTCACTTGCCCAGAACAGGCACTCGGTCTCGCGCTCGGTCAGGGGCTCTTTGCCCGCACTGTCCATCATGCTGAACCGCACCACCCGAATGGCCGCATCAAAGATGTAATTGGACATCCAGGAGAGGATCGGCGAGGACTCCAGCAGCAGATCGCTCGAGGCCCGCTCGGCCGTGATGAAGGAGAGAATGCCGTTCTCCCCGGCTGCGCCGTGCAGGGGGAAGGAGATGCCGTTGCGCAAGCCGAACTCGGCTGCCAACCCCATCACATCCATGCTCCCCTCTTGCAGAAAGCTGGCTCGCTCATCGAGGCGATTCCAGTAGATGGGCAGCGTCTGCTTGCGCGCCAGCTGGATCACCGGATCGCACGCCAGCATGTTGTTCTCGGTATAGGCCTGCACCCAGGAGTCGGGGCAGCGGTTGAACAGCACCACCTTGGGCCTTTGCATCGACATCGGCAGGATCAGGGCAAAGCGGTAGTAGTCGTAGCCCATCCCGAGCGTAAAGCGACCAATCAGTTCGGCCAGACAATTGCCATCTGTCACCGAAGTGAAATGTTCGAGGTACTCAAGCAGTTGGTCTCTGTTCATATGAAAGCCCCCTTGGCCAGACATGTGATTATAACGGCGAATAGCAAGATAGAGGGTCCAAAATGTTGGTTTTCAAAGGAAAATTGAGAGAACACCCACGAAATGAGGTGGAAAATGAACTCTATCGCTTTCGAAATCGCGTCTTTTCCGACCGGCTCGGCTGGGATGTGGAGTCACATCGTGGCCTGGAGCGCGACAACTTTGACACGCCAGATACCCACTGGGTGCTGATCGAAGACGAGCAAGGCGTGTGTGGCTGCATCCGGCTGCTCAACTGTGCCGATGCCTATATGCTGCCCACCATCTTCCCCACCGCCCTTGCCGGTGAACGCGCACCACGCAGCCCCGATGTCTGGGAACTGACCCGTCTGGCTATCGATGCCCAGCGCGCTCCGCGCATGAATAACGGCGTCAGCGAACTCACTTGCGTCATCTTCCGCGAGGTCCATGCCTTCGCCCAGGCCCACGGGATCCGCGAGCTGGTCGCCGTCGTCAGCCTGCCGGTGGAGCGCATCTTCCGCCGCCTCGGCCTGCCCATCGAACGACTCGGCCACCGTCAGGCGGTCGATCTGGGCGCGGTGCGGGGCGTTGGCATCCGCTTTCATCTGGATGAACGCTTCGCGCAGGCGGTCTCCCAACCTCTGCTGGGCCATTATCAAACCAGTCATTATCCACTGCAGCAGCCGTCACTGGCGCTGGCAGTCCACTCATAAAAAATCCCGGGAAAACAGACCCGGGATAAACAGATCGCTATGATTCCGCAGGGCTACCCCATACGGCACCAGAGAGTATCCTCCCTCAGTGACCTGACCACTACTGTCAAAAATCACAGCGCCGCCCCCGTTTCAGCCACCATTGTTGTCCCGGCCCGGCTGACGTAGAGTCAGCCCTGATACAACGGGAGGGACGCAATGAAAGAGCTGGATTACAAACTGCTGCGGGCACTGGATGCAGTGCTGCAGGAGCAGAACTTCGATCGGGCGGCCAAGTCGCTCCATATCACCCAGTCGGCCATCTCCCAACGGATCAAGCAGTTGGAGCAGCAATTTGCCGAGCCGCTGCTCATTCGCAGCCAGCCGCTGCAGGCCACCCCGCTCGGCCAGAAACTGCTGGCCCACTACCGTCAGGTACACCAGCTAGAGCTTGAACTGGCGGGGGATCTGACCCCCGACGAGCCGCAGGGGCCGATCCGGATCAGTATCGCCGTCAACGCTGATAGCCTGGCCACCTGGTTCCTGCCCGCCATCGCCCCGCTGCTGGAACTGCACCCCATCGAACTCAACCTGCTGGTCGATGACGAGAGCCGTACCCTCGACAAGGTGCGCGAGGGGCAGGCCTTTGGCGCGGTCAGCCTGCAGCCCCGGCCGCTGGCGGGTTGCTGCGTCGACGAGCTGGGGGAGATGAACTACCTGCTCACCGCCAGCCCCGCCTTCGTGGCGCGCCACTTTCCCCACGGTCTGACTCGGGAGGCGCTGGCCAGGACACCGGCGGTGGCGTTCGATCAGCGCGATGATATGCATATCAGCTTCATGCGCCGTCACTTCGGGCTGGAGCCCGGCGGTTATCCCTGTCATACCGTTCACTCGTCAGAAGCCTTCGTCGCCATGGCCGAACAGGGGCTGGCCTACTGTCTGATCCCCGAATTGCAGATCAGATCGCAGCTGCAAGCCGGAACACTGGTCAACCTCAGCCCCGACCACATCTTGATGGAACGACTCTACTGGCACCGCTGGGTACTGGAAAAAGGGGTGCACAAACAGCTCTCCCTGCGGCTCATTGACCACGCCAGATCGCAGTTGAAACCACGCTGAGCAGGCCATTCACCTTGGCTTTGGAGGGGTAAAAACGTATAGTGCTGGGCGATCCTTCATCAGGTCTCCACCCAGGTTTTCCACTTCAGGTTCCTCACTTATGTTCCAAGACAATCCGCTGCTGGCCCAGCTCAAGCAACAAATCCGCGAAAACATTCCGAAGAAAGAGGGTGTGATCCGCGCCTCGGACCGGGGCTTCGGCTTTCTGGAAGTCGATGAGAAGACCAGCTATTTCGTGCCGCCTCCCTACATGAAGAAGGTGATGCACGGTGACCGGGTGACCGCCCTGATCCGCACCGAAAAAGAGAAGGAAGTGGCCGAGCCGGATACCCTGCTGGAGCAGTCCGTTACCCGCTTCGTGGCCCGGGTCAAGATGTTCCGTGACCGCCTCAACGTGGTCGCCGATCACCCGCTGATCAAGGATGCCATCAAGGCCCGCGTCAAGAAGGGCCTAGATGAGAAAGAGTTCAAGGAAGGGGACTGGGTGGTGGCCACCCTCAAGCGCCATGCGCTGGTTGACGGCAACTTCTCTGCCGAGATCATCCAGAAGATCGCCGCCCAGGAAGATCACAATGTGCCCTGGTGGGTGGTGCTGGCGCGCCACAATCTGGCCCAGATCGAACCGGCTGACTTGCCGGAGTGGAAGGTCATCGAGGAAGAGGAGCTGCCACGCACAGATCTGACCGATGTCCCCTTCTTCACCATCGACGGTGCCAAGACCAAGGACATGGATGACGCCCTGGCAATCCGCAAGCTGGATAACGGCTGGGAGCTGCTGGTCGCCATCGCCGACCCGACCGCCTATGTGGCCGAAGGGAGCGAGCTGGACAAAGAGGCCGCCCAGCGCGCCTTTACCGTCTACATGCCGGGCCGCAACGTGCCGATGATCCCGCGCACCCTCTCCGACGAACTCTGCTCCCTGAAAGAGGGCGAGGAGCGCAACACCCTGTGCGCCCGTCTGCACATCGCCGAAGATGGCCTGCTGATGGAGGAGACCGAGTTCTTCGCCGCCCGCATCTGCTCCCACGCCCGCCTCAGCTATGACGATGTCTCCGACTGGGCCGAGCATGGCAAAGCGCTGACCATCGATGCTGGCGTGCTGGCCCAGCTGCCGCTGATGAAGGCGATGACCGAAGCGCGCATCGCATGGCGCACCGAGCACGCGCTGGTATTCCCGGATCGCCCGGACTACGACTTCGAGCTGGGCGAAAATGGCGAAGTGCTTGCCATCCACGTCGAGCCGCGCCGCATCGCCAACCGCATGGTGGAAGAGTCGATGATCGCCGCCAACATCTGCGCCGGTCGCGTACTGGGCAAGAGCGTCGGTTACGGCATCTTCAACGTTCACACCGGCTTTGACGAAGAGTCCCTCGACGGCGCCATCGACCTGCTGAAAAGCGCCGAGGCCCCGTTCGAGCGCGACGAGATCGCCAGCCTGACCGGCTTCTGCGCCCTACGCCGCTGGATCGACAACCTCGATACCCGCTGGCTGGATGGCAAGATCCGCCGCTTCCAGAGCTATGCGCTGATGTCCTCCGAACCGGGCGCCCACTACGGCCTGGGTCTGGATGCCTACGCCACCTGGACCTCCCCGATCCGTAAATACGGCGATATGGTCAACCATCGTCTGCTCAAAGCGGTCATCGCTGGCAAGACCCCGGGTGAGCGCCCGAGCACAGAGCTCACCGAGCATCTGACCGCCTGCCGCCGCCTGCACCGCATGGTCGAGCGCGACATCGGTGACTGGCTCTATGTCCGTTACCTGAAAGCCGCCGCGGGCACCGATCAGCTGTTCAACGCCGAGATCATCGACGTGATGCGTGCCGGTCTCAAGCTGCGTCTGCAAGAGAACGGCGCCGTGGTCTTCATGCCTGCCCGTCATATCCTCGACAACAAGGATCGGCTGGAGTGCAACTGGGACAACGGCCGCGTCTATCTGGACAAGACCGAAGTGGTCTATGAGCTGGGCCAGATCATCGAGGTCAAGCTGAGCGAAGCGGTGGAAGAGACCCGCTCCCTCATCGCCAAGCCGGCGGTCGCGCTGGTACCGGGCCCGGCACCGGAAGCACCGGTGGCCGAGAGTGCGCCAGCCGATAGCAGTGAAACGCCTGCGGACGCGGCCACCAAGGCAGAATAAGCCGCGCAGAGTCATCTGATCTGCCCGTGAGCCCGCCATCGTGCGGGCTCTCTTTTTTGCTCCGCATTCTGCCCAACCCGCGACCAAAACCACCGCCACGGGGCACGGTTTTCACCGCGATGGGCGGAGAACTCAGTGAATGTTTCTATGAGCCGCACTGAATGCAACCGTTATGTGCGCTACCTCTCCTTTCTGACATATTAATCAAAGAGAAATAACTATATACTCGCTTGGGTACACCCCAAGGGATATTGGTATGCAGGAATGGGACCCGGAACACTTCACCAACTTCGCTCAGTTATGCGAAGTGAGCCTCGCCACCATCCGTGAAAAAACCGATGCCGAACGCCTTTACCTCTGGCTGAAAGCCCCCGAACCGCAACTCTACAGCTTTCAGCTCGATCAGGGGCTGACCAGACTGGCTCCCGCTCATCTCGAACAGCTGACCCTGCCCCACCATCTGATCGACAAGGCGATGGGCAAGGGGCAACTGGTGATCGAGCAGATCTACCAGCCGCCAGACTCCGGTGAAAATGTCGAGCCAGCCCAGCCGCGGCTGCGCGCCTGCTTCCCCCTCAAACGGCACATGAAACTGGAAGGGGTCATCTATCTGGAGACCCACCGCCGCATCGACCGCCTCTCCTCTCGCCAGCGTCAGGGCATCCAGCTGCTTATTCACTATCTGACTGCCGAACTGAGCAATCACCTGCTCTCTTGCCAGGTGGATCAGGAGCGGGATCAACGGCTCCATACCCAGACCGATCTGGTGCAGAGTCAGGCGCTGCAGGGCTCCTTCCTCAATATGCTGCAGGCACTGCACATGGTCAGCGTCACCCTCTCCCACAGCCGCAGCGAAAACGAGCTGCTGCGGGACGCCGTGCTGCTGGCTCGCAAGGAGCTGCAGTTCGACCGGGTCGCCATCTTCCTGATCGAGCCCGATGGCAAGACCATGCGCGGCACCTGGGGCACCAGCGAAGAGGGCGAGCTGGTCGACGAACATGGGTTCATCAGCCCCATTCCGGATCACCCCACGGTACAGGAGGCGCTCAGACGCAAAGACTACGTGCTGGTGCTGGAAGATACCCCGCTCTACTACGAGAAGCAGCAGGTAGGCCGTGGCTGGAACGCCATGGTATCGCTATGGGATGGCACCACTCCTATCGGCTGGATCGCCGCTGACAACCTGCTCTGGCACCGTCCGCTCAAGGCCTATCAGAGCGAGATCTTCAAACAGTACGCCGCCATTCTGTCACAACTGCTGATCCGCCAGCGCACCCAGGAGCAGCTGGAAACCCTCAACCGCCAGCTGGAGGCTCGGGTCGCCGAACGCACCATGCAGCTGGCCGAGACCAATCGGGCGCTGGAGGAGGCCAATCACCGCCTCTCCCTGCTGTCGCTGGAAGATCCCCTCACCGGCATCGCCAACCGGCGCCAGTGGGACATCACCATGCAGCGGGAGTGGGAGTGGGCACGACGCACCCAGAACCTGCTGGCGGTATTGATGATCGATGTGGACGAGTTCAAGGCCTACAACGACCACTTCGGCCATGCCAAGGGGGATCTCTGCCTGCAACAGGTGGCCCATGTGCTCCGGGATGCAGAGCGGCGCTGCACCAATCTGGTCGCCCGTTACGGTGGCGAGGAGTTCGTCATTCTGCTCTGCGCCCCCCAACCCGGTGAGGCCGAACAGCTGGCCGGGCGGATCCACGATGGTCTTGCCCGCTTGAAAATGCCCCATCCCGCCTCGCGGGTTGCTGATTTCATTACGGTTAGCATAGGCTTTAGCTATCTGGTTCCCTCCCAGGACGGAGCATGGCAGACCCTGACCGAACAGGCTGACCAAGCGCTCTACCACGCCAAGTCACAAGGGAGGGCCCGCACTCTGGCCTATCGGTGATCCCATGCTGTTGCGTCGCTATCCTATCTTCAATCGTCGCCTGGCTCTGGTGGCCTACGGCATCGACTATCAGCTCAGCTCACCGGCCGAATGGCCTTCACTGGCGCAACATTGCCGCCTGCTGGCGCAGGGGCGTCAATATCTGGTGCCCTTCACCCACGAACAGCTCGATGAACAGCGTCCCCTGCTGCTGGATCAGGACGCGATCCCGCTGGTTGAAGCCTCCAGCGAACGCCAGCCCAACTCGTTTCCGGTGCTGGAGCAGTGGCGCGACAGTCGGCGCAGACTGGCGGTACATGGCGCCAACCGGGATCCACGCTGGCTCGGCGCCAGCCGCCTGCTGGTGTACTGGATGGGGGAAGAGGGGATCTGCCAGCCCACCGAACACAAGCGGATGGCGCTGAACATCGAAACCTGGGCGGATTTTCTCCCGCTGCGGGAGGCCGGGGTCGACTTCTTTGCCGGCGGCTTTCTCGCCCGTCCCGAGCTGGTCAATCAGCGGGCCAACCAGCCCGATATGGCGCTGGTACAGCAGATCCTCCAGCTCATCTGCCACGAGGAGTTCTCCTTCGCCCAGGTAGCTCGCCTGCTGGAGCAGGATGCCTGGCTGCCCGGCCTGCTGCTCACCTACGTCAACGCCCCCGGCTTCGATCATGCCGCCCCCATCACCTCGGTACCCCGCGCCCTCTCCTATCTGGGGGAGCAGGAGATCCGCAAGTTCGTGCTGATCAACGGTCTGGCCCGGGTGAGCCAGCACATGCCGGAGGCCTGCACCCGCATGGCCATCGCCCGCGGCCGCTTCTGCGAGTTGATTGCCCTCACCGCCCTCGGTAAAGCGGAGGCCAGCTGGGCCTTTCTGGTAGGCCTGGTGCTCGATGGCTCCCTGCTGTCGGAGCCGCTGATGGCCCACCTGCCCAAGAGCGTGCAGCGCGCCATCGAACTGCACGAAGGGCCACTCTTTCATCTGTTTCAGCTGGTCAGCACCTATGAACAGGGCAACTGGGCCCTGCTGGAACAGCTTGCCCCCAAATATCAACTCGATCCGGCCCAGCTCACCCCCGTCTATTTTCAGTCACAAATGTGGGGGCAAGCGTTTCTCACCAGTTAGGAGATGGCAGGACGGTGAGTCACTGGCTAGAATGGGCTCCCTTTTTGCCAGAGGCTCACCCGCACCATGACTCTTTCCGGATTCCAAGGCCTGGTCTTTGACCTTGATGGCACCCTGGTCGACTCCATGCCGCTGCACCTCGCCGCTTGGGAACATACCGCCCGCGAGTTTGGCTTTCACTTCGACGCCGACTGGTTCTATGAGCTGGGTGGCATGCCGAGCCGCAAGATAGCCCTGCTGGTCGCACAGGAGCAGCAGATCCCCCTCGATCCTCTCGAAGTCACCCGCTGCAAGACCGCCCACTATGTGGCCAACCTGCACAAGGCGACCGTCTTTCCGGCCATGCAGGCGCTGGTCGAGCGCTATCATGGTGTCATCCCGATGGGGATTGGCACCGGCTCGCCCCGCGTCAACGCCGAAGCGGTGCTGCGCAACACCGGGCTGGATCGCTACTTCTCTGTGGTGGTCACCGCAGACGATGTGGAGCAGCACAAGCCCAATCCGGACACCTTCCTGCTGGTCGCCAGCAAGCTGGGGGTCGAGCCATCAGGCTGTCTGGTGTTTGAAGATACCGGTATCGGGGTACAGGCCGGAAAAGCGGCGGGTATGCAGACCTGCATGGTCAAAGAGGGTCAACCAGTCGGCATAACGGCGTAGTGCGGAAAAAAATATCGCCCTGCAAGGGGCGATAACCGGAACAGGCTCTCATACGGGACATGAATGAAAATGAGAGCAGGTTCCGTCAGCCGCTGACGCAGGGCGCGTCAACGAGGAGTGCGGGGCAGACGATTACTCGTTGTTGCCGCCGCCCTGATTGTCGTCATAACGACCCGGCGCACCGTGGGGGCGCGGCGCCATGGAGACACGTGGCTTGCGAGCACGCTGGATATTCACCTGCGGACGGCCGGTGTGCATGGCGATGGTGGAGATCTTGGCCTTGTAGACCAGCTGCTGGTTACCATGAGCATCGGTCAGCAGCACGCTGTACTGGTCGAACCCGCTGATGGTGCCTTCCAGCTTGATGCCGCTCACCAGAAAAATAGCGACCTGACTGCGGTTCTTGCGCAACCAGTTGAGGGCAGAATCTTGCCCGTTCCCGAGGGAGAAGGCTTGCTCGATGGTGGAGTAGCTTGGGGATTCAGTTGTCATAAATTATTGTCCCGCGGAAAAAAAGTGGCGTTTGATTGTGCTAAATGGGCACTGGCTTGTCAAAGTCATTCTCACTCCCGCCAGCAATAGCGGCCTCCGGGGGCTGGTCGCTGACCAGTACAACTGCGATAATCGCCAGCTCTGGCTCCACCACGGGCCTCATCTGGGGTTTTATCTTGCATCCGGCTTCACACCAACACCACACCACCTATGTCCATGATGCCACTGCCTGCGAAGAGTGTGATCTACTGATACCGGCCACACCGCTCGAGGTGGGGCAGGCCAGTTGCTGTCCCCGTTGTGGACACACCCTGAGTCGCCACCTGCCGCAGCAGGAGTTGCGCCCGATCGCCTATGGTTTCGCGGCACTCATCATGTTCGTGCTCGCCAATGCCTTTACCTTCATGTCCTTCTCGGCCAAAGGGATAGGCCAGGAGATGACCTTTCTGCAGAGCATCACTACCCTGGTGGATGAGGGCTATCTGTTTCTCGGCGCGGTGCTGAGCCTGACCCTGATCGGCCTGCCGCTGGTCTACATGGGCTCCATCATGCTGGTGCTGTGGCGGATCGATAAAGATCTGCACAGCAATGCCCTGCGCTCCCTCGGCCGCCTGCTCTGCCGGATCAAACCCTGGCTGATGGTGGATGTCTTTCTGGTGGGGGTACTCATCTCGCTGGTCAAACTGATGGGGATGGCCGACATCAAGATGGGGCTGTCGTTCTGGGCCTTCGTCGGCTACACGGTGCTGCTCATCAAGATGATCTCTTCGCTGGATCAGATGTGGCTGTGGCAGCGGCTGTTCGGCCCCACCGCACCGCGTGAGATCGATCCGGATGCGGGAGCACTGGAATCCGGTCTGGTGGGCTGCCACATCTGTGGCGCCCTCTGCGAGGTGGACAGCCACAGCTGCTCCCGTTGTGGCGGTCACCTGCATGCGCGCAAGCCGGGCGGCCTGAACCGTACCTGGGCGCTGCTGTTTACCTCCGCCATTCTCTATGTTCCCGCCAACCTCTATCCCATCATGGATACGGTGTTCCTCGGCGATGACAGCCCCTCCACCATCCTTGGTGGCGTGGTGCTGCTGTGGGCCATGGGCTCCTACCCCATCGCGGCGGTGATCTTTTTCGCCAGTGTGGTGGTGCCGCTGGTGAAAATACTCGCGCTATTCTGGCTTTGCTATATGGTGCAGCGCGGCAATGTCACCTCCCCCCTCGGCAAGCTCAAACTCTATCGCATGACCGAATTTGTCGGACGCTGGTCGATGATCGACGTCTTCGTGGTGGCCATTCTGGCGGGCCTGATCCGGCTCGACAATCTGATGACCATCTACCCCGGCCCTGCGGCCGTCGCATTTGCAGGTGTGGTGCTGATCACCATGGTCGCCGCCATGAGTTTCGACTCCCGCCTGATCTGGGATTTACAACAAGGAGAACGCGAACGTGAGTGAGCGTAAAAAAAGGTGGAAACCGGGCTCTGATTTTCTGAGCTCTGCCGCCGCAATCTGGATGGTGCCCCTGCTGGCGCTGTGCATTGGCATCTGGATGCTGTTCCAGCACTGGTACTCCCAGGGCCCGAGCTTCACCCTGACTGTTGCCACCGCCGAGGGCATCGTTGCCGGCAAAACAGTAATCCGCTCCCGCGAAGTGGACGTCGGCCGCATCGAGGCCGTCGAGCTGAGCGAAGACTACAGTCACGCGGTACTGAAGGGGCGGTTGAACAACGCCGCCTCCGGTATGCTGCGCGGTGACAGCCAGTTCTGGGTGGTAAAACCCCGGGTTGGTCGTGAAGGAGTATCGGGTCTAAGCACCCTGCTCTCCGGCGCCTATATCGAGCTTGCTCCCGGCAAGAAAGGGCGGGCGCGGGACGAGTACGCCATGCTGGACAAGCCGCCGCTCGCCTCGCTGGATGCCAAGGGGCTGCGCCTCACCCTCAGCAGTCGCGACACCCGCGCGCTGGGGGAAGGCTCCCCCATCAACTATCAGGGCTTCACCATCGGTCAGGTGGAAGAGGCGAAGTTCCTGCCAGAAAAGAGCGAGATGCAATATCAAATCTTCATCAACGCCCCCTATGACATTCTGGTGAGCAGCAACTCCCGCTTCTGGATGACCCCGGGCTTCGAGGTCTCCATGAGCAGCGAGGGGATGAAGGTGAAGATGGATTCGCTGGAGAGCCTGCTCGACGGCGGCATCACCATGGGCCTGCCACCCGGCTGGGCACCTGGCGACCCGGTCAAACAGATGGAAGGGTTCACCCTGTTCCAGGATGAGGCGAGCGTGCTGGCCGGTAGCCTGGATCAGTTCATCGACTACGTCTTCCTGTTCGATGACAACGTGGGGGGCCTGCACCCGGGCGCCGCCGTGCAGTACCGCGGCATCCGGGTCGGTACCGTCATCTCCGCCCCCTACCTCATCGAGGACAAGGGAGTGCAGATCTTCAAGAACCGCCAGATCCCGGTGCTGGCCCGTATCGAAGTGCAGCGCCTCTCCCACCGCTATGCCAAGGCGGAGAAGGATCAGTGGCGCGCCCTGTTCGGCAAGCAGTTCAAGGAGGGGTTGCGTGCCAGCCTCAAGACCTCGAGCCTGCTGACCGGCGGCAAGATCATCGACCTCAACTTCTATCCGGACGCGCCGCGCTTCGAGCAGGCCAAGCTGGCCGGTTATCAGGTCTTCCCCACCGTGCAGGGCGGGCTGGATCAGATCGAGCGCAAGGTGAACCTCATCCTCGACAAGTTTGTCGACATGGACATGGCGACCACCCTGACCAAGGTCAACGGGTCACTCACCACTCTGGATGGCACCCTGAAGAACATCAGTGCAGTCAGCGCCAACCTGAACAAGCTCACTGCCAAGGACGCCACCCAGCAGCTGCCGGCCTCGCTCAACGAGAGCCTCAAGCAGTTGCAGGAGACCTTGCAGGCCTATGATGCCCAGTCCCAGACCAATCAGGACCTGCGTCAGTCGGTGCAGACCCTCAATCAGTTGATGCGCGAACTGCAGCCGCTGGTGCACTCCCTCAACGAGCAGCCCAGCTCGCTGATCTTCGATCGCGCGCATCCATCGGACCCTGAGCCCAAGCGAGGCAAACAATGAAAAAAGAGATCCTGACGCTGGCCCTGCTGGGCCTGCTGGCGGGTTGCAGCAGCCAGCCAAGCCTGCACTACTACTCGCTCGATGCCGACAGCCAGCAACCCGTAACGGCCCCAGCCCAACCGCAGCACCAGCTGGTGCTGCGATCGGTGGCGCTGGCCAGCCAGCTCGACCGGATCAGTCTGGTCTATCAACTGGAAGGGCAAGAGCTGCACTTCACCGAGTACCATCGCTGGGCCGGTGCGCTCGACGATCAGCTCAACCAGCTCACCCTCAATGGCCTCTCCACCCGCCTGCCGGGCTGGGTGGTGCGGCAGGATGGCGCCCGCAAGGGGCCGGTGCTGACCATTCTGGTGGAGCGCTTTCAGGGCCGTCATGACGGCAGCGCCGTGCTGAGCGGCCGCTGGCGCCTGCTGGCGGAAGATGGCACCGTGCTGCGCGATGCCCCCTTCCGTCAGGAGCGGGTGCTACCGGCCGATGGCTACAACGCGCTGGTGAACGAACTGGGTCAGGGCTGGCAACAGCTGCTCGACCAGATCGCCGCCGAGGTGCGCCAGAGCGCCAGCTAACTGGCAATCCCCCCGATTGCAGAGATAAAAAAACGACGCCAGCTGGCGTCGTTTTTTTATGGGCGAGTGTCAGGTGATGACTCACGCCTTAGCGGGCTGGCTCAGGCGAGCAACCGCTTCGACGTGCATGGCGTAGAGGAGGAACATGTCAATCGCTCCGCGCCAATATCCGATCACGCTTTCGCTGGCAGGCTCAGACGGGCAACCGCTGCCACATGCATGGCGTGGAGGAGGAACATGCAAATCCCTCCACGCCAGTGTCCGATCACGCTTTCGCTGGTAGGCTCAGACGGGCTACCGCTTCCACATGCATGGAGTGCGGGAACATATCGACCGGCTGCACCTCATCCAGCACGAAGCCCTGTTTGACCAGCCAGGCAAGATCGCGAGCTAGGGTCTGCGGGTTGCAGGAGACATAGACCAGACGACGGGGCGCCATGGCGACCAGGGTCTGCAGTACCGCCTTGTCACAGCCCTTGCGCGGCGGATCCATGACCACCACGTCAGCGGTCACGCCCTGAGCGTGCAGCTCGGGCATCAGCTGCTCGGCCTTGCCGACGTGGAATTCGGTGTGCTCGATGCCGTTGAGGGCGGCGTTGCGGCGGGCATCGCTGATGGCGCTCTCCACCGACTCGATCCCCACGACCTTGGCGGCCTTGCCTGCCAGGAACAGGGAGATGGTGCCGATACCGCAATAGATGTCGAACACCGTCTCGTTGCCGGTCAGTTCGGCATACTCGAGGGCGCTGGAGTAGAGCACATCGGTCTGGGTCGGGTTGTTCTGGAAGAAGGAGAGCGGCGAGATCTCGAACTCGAGTTCGTGGATCTTGTCGCGGATCACCCCTTCGCCCAGCAGCACCCGGTTGGTAGCGCCCAGAATGCGGTTGGTGCGCTCATCGTTGATGTTCTGTACCAGGGTAGTGACCGGCAGATCGCTCAGGGCCGCCAGCAGCTCGGCTTCGAACGGCAGCTCCTCGCCCAGGGTGACCAGCACCACCATCAGCTCGCCGCTCTTGAAGCCCTTGCGGGTCATCAGGTTGCGCACGCAGCCGGTGTGGTTCACTTCGTCATAGGCCGCGATGTCGTGCTCGCGCATCCAGTTGCGTACCCGGGCGTTGAGCTCCACGTGCAGTGAGTCCTGCACCGCGCAGTCATCGGCGGTGATGAGATCGTGGGAGTGCTTGCGATAAAAACCGATCTCGGCACCCGCTTCACAACTGCGCACTGCATATTGCGTCTTGTTGCGATAGGCAAACGGGCTCTCCATGCCAAGGATATCCTTGACCGGAGTATCACCCAGCCCGGCCTGCTCCAGTGCGCTCTGCACCAGTGCCTGCTTGAGCTTGAGCTGGGCCGGATAGGCCAGCGGGCGCACCTGACAGCCACCACACTCGGTGTTGGGGCAGAAATCGGCAACCCGATCGGCAGAGGGCTGGAGCAGCTCGGCGACCTTGCCGTGCAGATAGTTCGGCTTGACCTCGGTCAGCTCCACCAGCGCCTGCTCACCGGGCAGCAGACCTTCGACAAACAGGGGGCGATCGAACAGGCGTCCTTTGCCATCTCCTTTGTCGGTCAGTTCCAGGATCTCGATCTGGTGTTGATGTCCCACTAACGGCATGAGCGGCTCCAAAAGTACTAAAAAATGGGGGTGATGGACGCGGCAAAGCCATGCCCATCGAGAAAAGGTGGCAGAGTTTAGCGGAGATCCGGCCAAATTGCAGGCATAAAAAGCCTGCTTATTACAATGGTCATTGCCCCTGGCCATCTGCCGGGTCTTGCCACCTTTCGGGTTGCGGCAAATTTAGCCCTTGGGCCATAACGCCCAGCCTGTTAAAATTCCGCCCTTGAAATTATCCTGGGCCCCGCGCCCGTTCTAGCTAAGGTCTACCGCGATGCGTACCAGCCAATATCTGCTTTCCACTCTCAAGGAAACCCCCTCCGACGCTGAAGTTGTCAGCCACCAGCTGATGCTGCGCGCCGGGATGATCCGTAAACTGGCCTCCGGCATGTATGCCTGGTTGCCAACCGGTCTGCGGGTACTGAAGAAAATCGAGAACATTGTTCGCGAAGAGATGAACAATGCTGGTGCCGTCGAAGTCTCCATGCCGGTGGTTCAGCCTGCCGAGCTGTGGCAGGAGTCCGGCCGCTGGGATGACTACGGTCCCGAGCTGTGCCGTCTGACCGACCGCCACAACCGTCCCTTCGTGCTGGGCCCGACCCACGAAGAGGTGATCACCGCGCTGGTACGTTACGAAGTGAACAGCTACAAACAGCTGCCGCTCAACCTCTACCAGATCCAGACCAAGTTCCGCGATGAAGTGCGCCCCCGTTTCGGCGTGATGCGTGGCCGCGAATTCCTGATGAAGGATGCCTACTCCTTCCACATCGACAAAGAGTCTCTGGTCGATACCTACGAGAAGATGCACGCCGCCTACTGCAAGGCGTTCACCCGCATGGGTCTGAACTTCCGTCCGGTGCAGGCCGATACCGGCTCCATCGGTGGTACCGGTTCCCACGAATTCCAGGTACTGGCCGAGAGCGGTGAAGACTTGATCGCCTTCTCCGATACATCAGATTACGCCGCCAACATCGAGATGGCCGAAGCGCTGGCGCCGGCTGGTGAACGCGCTGCCGCCAGCGCGGCCCTGACCAAGGTTGCCACCCCGAATGTTCACACCATCGACGAAGTGGCCGCTTTCCTGAACGTGGCACCGACCGCCATCGCCAAGACTCTGCTGGTACTGGCAGAGGAAGATGAACACGGCAAGCAGGCCGTCATCGCGCTGGTACTGCGTGGCGACCACGAGCTGAACGAAATCAAGGCCGAGAAACTGGCTGGCGTGGCCAACCCGCTGACTTTCGCCAACGACGAGCAGATTAAAGCTGCCGCCGGTTGCGATGCAGGCTCCATCGGCCCGGTCGGCTTTGCCGGTCGCATCATCGTCGATCGCAGCGCTGCCCATCTGGCGGACTTCGTCTGCGGCGCCAACGAGACCGGTTTCCACCTGACCGGTGCCAACTGGGATCGTGACATCGCTACCTATGAAGTTGCCGACCTGCGCAACGTGGTGGAAGGCGACCCGAGCCCGTGCGGCCAGGGCAAGCTGCTGCTCAAGCGCGGTATCGAAGTGGGCCACATCTTCCAGCTGGGTACCAAGTACTCCGAAGCGATGAAGGCGAGCGTGCTGAACGAAGGCGGCAAATCCGTCACCATGGAGATGGGTTGCTACGGTATCGGGGTTTCCCGTCTGGTGGCTGCGGCCATCGAGCAGAACAACGACCAGTACGGTATCATCTGGCCGGATGCTATCGCTCCGTTCGAAGTGGCCATCGTGCCGATGAACATGCACAAATCCGAGCGAGTGGCCGAGCAGGCACAGCAGTTCTACGCCGAGCTGAAAGCGGCAGGTGTCGATGTGCTGTTCGACGACCGTAAAGAGCGCCCGGGCGTGATGTTCGCCGACATGGAGCTGCTGGGCATCCCGCACGCCATCGTCATCGGCGATCGCGGTCTGGACAACGGCGTGGTGGAGTACAAGTGCCGCCGCTCCGGCGAGAAGCAGGAAGTGGCCATTGGCGACATCATCGCCATGCTCAAGGCCAAGCTGGGCCGTTAATTCCGCCCCCTTGCCTGAATAGAAAAGCGCGCCATTTGGCGCGCTTTTTGTTTCTGTATGTTCTGACGACGGCAACCGGATGGCGGACTTCGCCTCAAGGATTACGACCGATAAAGAGGTCGGTCACGTGGCAGCTGCTTCTGGCTTCCAGTGCGTCAAGCATATAGGCCGCCGCATCTTCCGGGGTCATGAAACCGCTCGGGTCCACATGATCCGAGTTGTCCCAGAATTCGCTGCGGATCCCGCTCGGGTAGAGGTTGACCAGCCGCAGCGGCGAGCCTTTCAGCTCGGCACGCAACGACTCAAGAAAGCCGCGCATCCCCCATTTGGAGGCGCAGTAGAGGCTCTCGTTGGCCTTGCCCACCTGCGCGGCGGAGGAGAGCACGTTGGCCAGCACTCCGCCTTTCTCGCCGATCAGCCGCACCGTCTGCTGGGCCACCAGAATGGTGGAGATGAGGTTGCTCTCCACCACCCGGCGGATCTGCTCGGCGGTGTAGACACCGACCGGGCCGAATTCGCCCACCCCGGCGCAGTGCAGCACCAGCTCGGGCAAGCCGCCCCACTCCACCGCTGCGGCGAAGGCGACATCGACCTCTTCATGGTGCGCCAGATCGGCAGCAATACCGATCACCGCGCTACCGAGCAGTTGCTCCTGCTCCTGCAGTCGCTGATAACGGCGCCCCATCATGGAAACCTGATGGCCCCGCTCAACCAGACCTATGGTCAGGGCCCGGCCCAGACCGGAACCGGCGCCAGTGACTATGATGTGCCCCATTATCCCTCCTCGTTGCCAGCTGATGGCCAGATTGGACAGTAAACTCACCATCCATAAACCAGCCGACCGTCAATGCGCTGCTCGATGCTGATGACGCGTCGTCAGACCACCGTCAGATTAGAAAGTGAATTCACCACCCATGAACCAGCCGTCGATTGACTGATCGATATTGTCGAAATCGACTTTGGCTTCACGCCAGCCAGCGCGCAGCTTGATCGGCATGGAGGAGAACTTGTATGCGCCACCCAGACGGTAGTCATAGTTGTCTGCATCGTGGGTACGCAGGTCGCCGAAGAAGGAGATACCGGTGCCTGGGATCTTAACTTCGCTGCCGGCATAGGCCATCAGAGTATCTTCTTTATAGCCCTGGCGGCCCCAGTAAACCTGCTCGCCATCGTAGTGACGACCGGTCATACCCAGATCGATCTTGAACAGATCGTTGTTGAACAGACGGTAGTAGAGGCTCAGATCGTAGGCGGTCAGGTCATTTTTGAACGCACCACCGGAGGTGCTGAAATCGGAGACTTCAAACTTGGCGTTCGGCAGGAAGATGATGCCGTGTTCCAGTTGCAGATAGCCGTTCCAGTTGTAGTTGTCATCATAATGATTGGCACTCTTGCCATATGCCTGACCACTGCCCTGAGAAGCCCATACGTCAGCACCGGCGGCAAAACGCCAGTCGTCAGCGGCCATGGCACTCTGGCTGCACAGAGCCAACACAAAACCGGCAATCAGTGTCTTCTTCATCACTTCACTTCCTCTTGCATACATGGAAAGGGCACTATTTTACTCGGCACAGCCAAAATACCCAGCGGGAATGCTGAACAAGCGACGACAAATGTCAGTGCTTCATATGATCCATCTCTGCCATCGGCTCAATCGGCTTCACCGGCAGCGACAGATCCAGCTTCTGACCATCGTCCATGGTGAGGGTGAGCGGAACAGGAGTCTGCTCGGAGAGCGTGCCCACCTCGAACAGCATGATGTGCAGGCTGCCCGGTTTCAGCACCACCTCGCCCTTGGCCGGGATCTCGATATTCTCGACCTGACGCATCTTCATCACGCCATTTTCGTGCAGGTGAGTGTGCAGCTCGGCACGCCCGGCCGCAGCAGAAGCGGCCGCCACCAGCTTGACCGGCTGGTCGGCGTCATTCTTGAGCACCATAAAGGCGGCGGTATTGGGGGAACCCGGCGGCAGCAGGCGCACATAGCCGTCGACGGCCTCGACCTTGGCCAGTGCCGGCGCCGTCATACCCAGAACCAGCAGAGAATAAAACGCACGTTTAAACATGGTTGAAATCCTTTTATGATGTTGTTAAACGGCCCCGAGGTTACCCCAACGGCAACCTTTTTTGCACCTTTCAATAACAAGGATTTAGACATGGCCCCCATTCTCATCGCTGAGCAGCAGGATGGCTTGCTCACCCTGACCCTCAACCGCCCCGACAAGCGCAACGCCCTCAATACCGAGTTGTATCAACAACTGGTCGCGGCGCTGCGAGAGGCGGCGGCCGATGAGGAGGTGCATGTCCTGCTGTTACAGGGGCAGCAAGATTGCTTTACCGCGGGTAATGATCTGGCCGACTTTATGGGCAAGAGCGCGCTGGAGCCCGACGACCCCATCCTGCAGTTCCTCCACACCCTGGCCGATTTCCCCAAACCTGTGATCGCCGCCGTTGCGGGCCCTGCGGTGGGGATTGGCACCACCATTCTGCTGCACTGCGATCTGGTCTATCTGGCGGATAACGCCCGCTTGCAGCTCCCCTTCGTCGAGCTGGGGCTGGTGCCGGAGTTTGCCTCCAGCCTGCTGCTGCCGCGCCTGGTGGGGCACCTCAAGGCGGCCGAGCTGTTGCTGCTGGCCGAAGCCATTGATGCCAAGGAGGCGCTGCGGCTCGGGCTGGCCAACAAGGTGGTGGCGGCCGATAGATTGCTCTCCTTTGCCCGCGAGCAGGGGCTGAAGCTGGCGGCCAAGCCGCCCAGGGCGCTGCAAAAAAGCAAGGCACTGCTCAAGCAGGAGCTTAAACAGGCAGTGCACTTTGTCATCGATCTGGAGGCGCGCGCCTTCGCGCAGGCGCTGCAAGGGGAAGAAGCGCAGCAACGGATCGCCCAGAAACTCAAACGGCGGAGCTGAGCCGCGCCCAAATACGCTCAGTTGAGGCGAAAACGGCCGATCAGCTCGCAGCCCTGCACCTTGTCCTGCAACTGGATCAGTCGGGCAATTTCCGGATTGGGGTGGCGCTTGAGAAACGCGAGCAGGGCACCGCGACAGCAACCCAGCTCGCTGATCAGTGCCTCGCACTCCCGGTTGGGGCATTGTGGCACCAGCGCAGTCACCAGCTCGGAGGCAAGCTTCAGGTAGCGCAGCTCGTAAGTCGGCTCATCCATCGCCCGCCAGAAGTCGGCCAGCCGGTGACAGGTGGCGACCCGCATTGTGGCCAGTTCGGTCAATTCGACCTGGGTCATCTCGTAAACATCCCCCAGCGCCTGCTGATAAAAACAGATCGCAGCCCCCAGCGAACCGGCCTGCCAGGCTCGCTCCGCCTCCAGCATGTATCGTTGCCAACTTTGCGGTGTCATCTCGCTCTCCCGAGTCCGTTATGGTGGGAGTGTTATCATGGCTAATTGAGAATAAATATCAACCAGAGGGTTAGTGCAGGATCTCTCCACAACCTTGGCAAAGCGAGTGCCCGACCTTATGATCGTGCCCTTCCCCCTTCTTTGGAGCACACCACAATGCGACCACGCCTCCCGCAGATGCTGGGCTGCTCCCTGCTCTGCGTGCCCCGCATGCTGGTCTGGATCTATTAGCTGCGCTCACGCGAACGCAACCAATCCGATCCATTCAGCAAAGGAGTACCAACATGAACACCTGCCAACACTGGTCGCAGGTCGAATACCTGCACCTGACGGTGACCAACCCCAATATCTGCCTCAAGGGTCAGCACAGCTACTACTCGGGCGCCTGGGATGGCCCCTTCGAAGAGGTGGCGGTGCGCTACCTCCATGGCGATTCTTTTAGCCGCAGCCCGGAAACCGGCTGGGAGCCACTCTGGCATATCGACCGGCTCCATATCGGCGACTATGTACAGCTTGCCGCCGGGGTGAAGATCATCATGGGGGGCAACCACACCCACAACACGGCCTTCATCAGCACCTATCCGTTCGCCGATCTGGCGGCGCTCAAGCGCAGTTACCGCCCCGCCGGCGATACCCGCATCGGCAACGATGTCTGGATCGGCATGGAGGCAATGATCATGCCCGGCGTCACCATCGGCGATGGCGCCATCATCGCCGCCCGCTCGCTGGTCAATCAGGATGTGCCGCCCTATGCCATGGTGGCGGGCACCCCGGCGAAGGTAATGCGGATGCGCTTTGGCGAGGAGGAGATTGCCCGGCTACAGGCCCTCGCCTGGTGGGATTGGCCGGATCAACAGGTCAACGATTTGCTACCGCTGATCCAGCAAGGTGAAGTCGCCCTGCTTGAGCAGGCGGCTGCCCGCTGGGCGGAGCGCCATGAGTGACCACCGCCAACCAGCAGTAACAAGCTGACAGCAGGAGGGCGACCCCGGGGTCGCCCTCTTTTATCTCCGGCATGCTGTGGATGCCGTTATCGCCCATCCGCTCACTGTGCGCTTTTGGACTGGTTGAGGCTGCACTGCTTGCCGGGATAACCGGGCAGGTCACTGGCATCACTGCCGCAGGCGAGCCGTTTGGCCTGTTGCAGCCGGGCGGCCAGATTGGAGTTATCGACAGGCATCCACTGCATCTGCTTGCCGAGCCAGCTGGCCCAGGCAAATTCGACGAAATAGACCTGTTTGTCCTTGCGAAAGTAGCCAGCATCCTGCAGCAGTCCGGCGAGGGTGCGATAGGGGTAATCAGGCAGCTGGTCGATGCGGGTCGGCAACTGCTCAGGGGTCAGCGGCTGTCCCTTCTCATCCTTGAGCCAGGCCCAGTGGTTGTTCTGCATCTGGCTCCAGAAGTTGGCTTTGTCCTGCAGGCGACCAATCACCTTGACCCGCGCATCCTTGACGCCCTGCTGCCACAGCGCCTTGGTGAGATGGTGGCGGTCTACCAGCCAGTAGCCGCCATCCGGCGCAATCACCACGGGGATCTCTTTCTTTTTCATCAACTTGTCGAGCTGCTTTGCGCTCATGCCCGCCAATGTGGCCTGGGTTTCATCGACCTGGATCTGACCGACGCCCCCCTGAGTCGGGTGCAAGGCATCAATGCCGATCTCGCACCAGTTGCCCACCGCCGTGTCGCTCTGGCACGGGGCCAACGCCCAGACGCCCTGGCTCAACACACAGGCCAGCAATAACCATGCTTTCATCGTTTGATACTCCTCACCACATTGAACTGCACAGACGCCGAAAACGCTCTGCTACCCCGATTGGGCGTGAGAGTCGAATGCTGGCGGTCAGACCAGCAAACGGGATATCATGATTTCCCATCTGTCGGCGATATTTTCTCGCCGAGTTTTCACCCCGCTTCACACTATTTGAAGGATCCGACCCATGAAAGGATGGAGCCCCTTGCTGGCCCTGCTGGGCTGTGCTGCTGTCCAGGCTGCCGATATTCCCGCCGGAACACAACTCGCCGCCGAGCAGATTGTCGTTCGCCACCTCAAGGATGAACCTGCGAGCCTGAGCCCGCTCAAGCTGGTCGGCCTGCCGGAGTTGCAGGTACTGCGGGATCTGTTCGAGGGGCTGTTGACCCAGGGGCCGGATGGCAAACCGGTTGCCGGGGTGGCAGCCAGCTGGGAAAACAAGGGCAACCAGTTCTTTACCTTCCATCTGCGCCCGGATGCGCGCTGGTCCAACGGCGATCCGGTCAAAGCCGGTGACTTCGTCTACGGCTGGCGCAAGCTGGTCGATCCGAAAGAGGCGGCCACCTTCGCCTGGTTTGCCCAGTTGGCCCGCTTCGACAAGGTGGATGAGATCGTGGCTGGCAAATTGCCTGCCAGCGAGCTGGGAGTCAAGGCCCTCGATGACCACACCCTGCAAGTGACCCTCTCCCAACCGGTACCCTACTTCCTGAACCTGCTGAGCCACCCCAGCCTGTCGCCGCTCCATCAGGCCAGCATCGAGCAGTACGGCAACCAGTGGACCCAACCCGGCAAACTTGTGGGTAACGGTGCCTTTGTGCTGAACAACCGAGTGGTCAACGAGAAGCTGGAGCTGATCCCCAACCCTTATTACTGGGATCGGGCCCATACCGTATTGAACAAGGTGATCTTTATGCCGATCAATCAGGAGAGCGCGGCCACCAACCGCTATCTGGCGGGCGATCTGCATATCACCGAATCCTTCCCCAAGGAGCAGTACGACAAGCTGAAACGGCAGATCCCGAATGAGGTCTATACCCCGGATCAGCTCGGCACCTACTACTACGCCTTCAATACCCGTCAGGTACCACTGAACGATGTGCGGGTGCGCAAGGCGCTCTCCTACACCATCGATCGCGCCCTGATCGCCGACAAGGTGCTCGGCACCGGCGAGAAACCGGCCTACCACTTCACCCCGGATGTGACCGCCAGCTTCACCCCGGCCGCCAACCTGCTCTCCACCAGCAGCCAGCCAGCGCTGGACAACAAGGCCAAGGCCCTGCTCAAGGAGGCTGGTTACGGCCCGGACAAGCCGCTCAAGCTGACCCTGCTCTACAACACCGCGGAAATTCACAAGAAGATGGCACTGGCGATTGCCAGTATGTGGAAACAGAAGCTGGGCGCCGAGGTAGAACTGACCAATCAGGAGTGGAAAACCTATCTCGATAGCCGCCAGAGCGGTCAGTTCGAGGTGATCCGCTCCTCCTGGGTCGCCGACTACAACGACCCGTCAGCGTTCCTCGGCCTGTGGGGCTCCCGTCACAGCGGCAACATGGCGGGCTTCGCCAATGCCCGTTATGACCAGCTGCTGGCAGAGGCGGCCAGCACTCAGGATGCCGCCAGTCGCAGCAAGCTGTTTGGCGAGGCGGAGGCGATCCTGCTGGATCAAGCCCCCATCGCCCCCATCTACCAGTACACCAATGCCCGTCTCATCAAGCCATGGCTCAAAGGCTACCCCATCAACAACCCGGAAGATGTGGCCTACAGCCGCCAGCTCTATCTCGTCAAACACTGAACTGGCAATCAAGGCTGAAACCGAAGAGGGCCGCCTGCGGGCGGCCCTCTTATTGATACTGTTCATGCTCAAGTTTTAGGCATAAAATGCCGCCCTTCTAGTGAACACCCCCTCTTATCATCGGTTGAACATGCGTTATCTGTTACTGCTCCCCCTGTTGTGGACCTTGCCTGCGCAGGCCAATAGCGAATCCCAATGCCAGCAAGAGTTTGTCGGCTGGATGCTGCAACAGCAGCAACAGTTCAGCGATCGCAAGTCTGACAAGATGGAGCGGCGCCGGGCCGAGCGAGCCATTGAGTTGGCCCGTCAGGAGTACGACAAGCAGGCCAGCTTCTGCAAGACCATGCAACTGGTGCGCAGCTACAAAGATGGCGATCCGCGCTTTAAACCGAGAACCGGCGAAATTCACGATTTCGCACCGGCCAGCTGACCCTCACTTCATCAATTCATTGTGTTGATTAATTGACCCAAGCCAAGTTCGGGGCACTGAAGAGCCTTAGAATGATTAACTGAGAACGACAATAAAAACATAGTTATCAGTTAGTTGGCTTTTTCAGGAACGACACATGACCACACGCCATCAGGAGGGGGAGATACACTTCCCCGACAACATCGCACTGATCTCGACCACGGATCCCGCCAGCCATATTACCTACGCCAACCAGCACTTCTGTGATGTGGCAGGGTATGGTGCTGCCGAGATGGAAGGGGTGCCCCACAATCTGGTGCGTCACCCCGACATGCCCAAGGCAGCTTTCGCCGACATGTGGCAGCGGCTGCGACAGGGCAAAAGCTGGATGGGGCTGGTCAAGAACCGCGCCAAAAGCGGTCAGTTCTATTGGGTAAACGCTTATGTCACCCCGATCCTCAATGCCCGGAAGGAGATCGTCGAGTACCAGTCGGTGCGCACCAAACCCGACGCCAGCGATGTGGCCTGGGCCGAGCAGCTCTATGGCCTGCTGCGTAGCGGCAAGGCGCTTCCCTGGCTAAGCCGGTTTCACATTGAACCGGGCCAGCTGACCCTCTGGCTCTCCGTTTCTGCATTGCTAACTACCCTGGCTACTTTTGCCACCGGCAACCTGTTCTGGCTGCTACCCACTACCCTGTTGCTGCTGGCGCAGGCAACCCACGGCTGGCGCTTGCAGCAGCGGCTGGCTCATCTGCTCACCCTTGCCGATCAAGATAAAGGAACCCGCCTCTGTCAGGTACTCTACACCCGGCGGCGCGACACCCTGGCGGCCGTTGAACTGGCCTTGCGGATGAAGCAGGCCGAGCTCAAGGCCGTGGTCGGGCGCAGCGCCGACACCAACCAGCAGATCCTGCAGGCAGCCGAAGATGACCGGGGCAACATCCAGACCATCGATACTCACCTGCAGCAGCAGCGTGCCCACAGCGAGCAACTGGCTACCGCCATCACCGAGCTGAGCCACTCCATTCGCGATGTGGCCCACAGCGCCCATGAGGCGAGTAATCTGGTCACCGAGGTGCAACAGGTCTCCGCCGAGGGACTGCAAGCACTGGCGACCACCCAATCCTCCGTCAACCAACTCCATCAGGAGCTGGATGCCAACCACGCTGTGCTGGCCCAGCTCACCAGCGACAGCCAGAAGATCAGCGGCATTCTGGAAGTGATCAGCCAAATCGCCGATCAGACCAACCTGCTAGCCCTCAATGCGGCCATCGAGGCGGCCCGGGCTGGCGAACAGGGGCGTGGTTTTGCGGTGGTGGCGGATGAAGTGAGGGCGCTGGCCCAGAAGACCCGCGCCTCGACCAGCGAGATCCACGAGATGATCCAGGCGCTGCAACAGACCACCCGACAGCTGTCGGACGGGATGGCACAAGGGGCACAGACCTCGGATCGCTGCCAGCAGCACGCGGGCACCACCGCCGACGTGCTCACCCAGATCAACCGGATGCTGGGACAGGTGACCCGCACCAGCGACGAGATCGCCCAGGCGGTGAGCCAGCAGGCCGACGTCACGGCGACACTCGACGAAGGGGTACACCAGATCCACCAGCTGGCCAGCCACACCGCCGACAACAGCAGGCAAGCCCTCGATGGCATCACCCTGCTGGTGGAGCGGCTGCAGGATCTCTCGCGGCTGATCAACCAGTTCAGATATTGAAGCGATAGAGCGAAAAAAAGCGCGTCAACTGACGCGCTTTTTGTGGTTCTTGCTGCTGACAGCGGCTTATTCGGCCGTCTCGCTGCTGGCAAACTCCGGCACCTTGGCCATGGCATCCAGCACCACCTGAATACCGGCGCCCGGTTTGCAGGCGTTCTCGCTCAGGTGACGGCGCCAGGCGCGGGCTCCCTGCATGTTCTGGAACAGCCCCAAAATGTGGCGGGTCATATGGGAGAGGTAGTTGCCCTTGGCCAGCTCCTGCTCGATATAGGGCAGCATCATCCGCACCACCTCGTGGCGACTCGGCACGGCGTTATTCTGGCCGAACACCAGATTGTCCACCTGCGCCAGAATGTAGGGGTTCTGATAGGCTTCACGCCCCATCATGACGCCATCGACGTGTTGCAGGTGCTCCAGAGTCTGCTCCATGGAGGTGACGCCGCCGTTGAGGGCGATGGTCAGCTCCGGGTAATCCTGCTTGACCCGATAGACGCGGGGATAATCGAGGGGCGGGATCTCGCGGTTCTCCTTGGGGCTTAAACCACTCAGCCACGCCTTGCGGGCATGGACGATAAAGGTGTCGCAACCGGCATCGCGCACCTGTTCGATAAAGGCCTGCAGAAATTCGTAGGAGTCCTGATCGTCGATGCCGATACGGGTCTTCACCGTTACCGGGATATCGACCACATCGCGCATCGCCTTGACGCAGTCAGCCACCAGCGCCGGTTCACCCATCAGGCAGGCACCAAAACGGCCGTTCTGCACCCGATCGGAGGGGCAACCGACGTTGATGTTCACCTCGTCATAGCCACGCTCCTCGGCCAGCTTGGCGCAGCGCGCCAGATCTGCCGGATTGCTGCCACCCAGTTGCAGGGAGATGGGGTGCTCCTGCTCGCTGTAACCCAGATAATCCCCCTTGCCGTGGATGATGGCGCCAGTGGTCACCATTTCGGTATAGAGCAAGGTCTGGCGACTCATCAGTCGATGAAAGTAACGGCAATGCCGATCAGTCCAGTCCAGCATGGGGGCGATGGAAAAACGCTGCGCCTGCATAAAAATCATCCGGGTTGGCTAAAGAAAGGGGCGGATTTTATCACAACGTGAAGCAGCCCCAGAAAATGAATTTTGTCGCCGCGCCATGCGAGGCCCTGTGATAGTATCCGGCTAATAGAAAGGGTATCTGCGCGATCATGAATCAAGACCAACTTTTACAACGAGCCGAGCGACTCTGTATACAGCGAGGGATCCGCTTCACCCCGACCCGACGTCAGGTATTTCGCCTGCTGGCGGCACACGGCAATGCCATCAGCGCCTATGATTTGTTAGCCCAGCTGCAACAAACCGAAGCCAATGCCAAGCCGCCAACCGTCTATCGGGCACTCGATTTTTTGCTCGAACAGGGCTTTGCTCACAAGGTGGAATCGCTCAACGCATTTATCTTCTGCTGCCACTTCGATCATGCTCACCCGATGCAGCTACTGATCTGCGACGAGTGCGGCGATGTGGTCGAGCTGCACGATACGGCCATAGATAGCGCGTTTTCCGAGCAAGCCCACTTGCATGGTTTTACGATTACCAATAAGACAATAGAGGCACATGGCCAATGTGCTCGCTGTACGCCCACTGTAGGAAATCATCATGAAGGCTGATTTTGTAAATCCGTTCCTGCTATCCCTGCTCAATGTGCTCTCCACCATGGCACAGCTGGAACTCAAACCGGGCAAACCGAAACGCAAGATGGATGAGCTGGCGCGCGGCGACGTCTCCGGCCTGATCGGCATGGTCGGCCCGCAGACCCGCGGTTCTCTCTCCATCAGCTTCGAGAAGGGGCTGGCGCTGGAGATCATGCGCCGCATGCTGGGGGAAGCCCCCGCCAACATCAACGAAGAGGTGACCGACATGGTCGGTGAAATCACCAACATGGTAACCGGTGGCGCCAAGCGGATGCTGGGTGAGAAGGGTTACGAGTTTGATATGGCCACCCCCATCATCGTCTCCGGAGCCAACCACACCATCACCCACCGGGCCGATGGCACCAAGATCATGATGCCGTTCGAATCAGATTACGGCCGCGCCACCATCGAAATCTGCTTCGAGTAACCCTATGTGGAAAGCATTGAAATGGATTTTCATCTGCTGGGCCCTGTTGTTGATCCTGTCGGATATCCAGATCAGCACCTCCCTCTACAAATACGAGGATAACCGGGTGCTCATCAACTTCCCCCGCTGGGAAGCCAAGCAGCCCTGGGGCACCTTCGAGTGGCATGCCGGACGGGTGCAAACCCACTGGTACGGTCTGGACGGCAAACCCAAGCCGACAGGCCCGCAAATCTGACTTGTTAACGGATCCGGCAGAAACAGAAGAGGCCAGCAGCTGCTGGCCTCTTTGCTATCTCGTTGTTCCAGAATCAAGCCGCTTCGGCAGCCAGCTTCCCGCTTGGCCGCACCAAGATGCCAAGGCCGCAGGTCAGCAGGGTCGGCAGCAACCAGGCGAGGCCCTTGTCGAACAGCGGCAGGAAGGCGAACGCATCCATCTGCATACCGGCAGCGCCCAGTCCGTCCAGACAGCCAAATAGAAAGGCCACCAGCAGCACGGCGCGAAACACCAGACGTGGCCGACCGAAACTCCCCTGAGCAAAAGTCACCAGCACCAGCGCGATGGCAACCGGATAGATGGCCACCAGTACCGGAATAGAGAGCCTGATCAGCTCGCTCAACCCCACATTGGCCACCAGGACGCACAAGCAGCCCATCAGCAGCACCCACTTGCGGTATGTCCAGCCAGCCAGACTGTGGAAGAAGTCGGCACCGGCACAGAGCAGGCCGACCGCACTGGTAAAACAGGCCAGGGTGATGATGGCAGCCAGAATAAACTGACCCGGTTGGCCAAACAGGCTCAGGACGTAGGCATTGACGATGGCCCCACCATTGCTGATATCGCTCGCCACCCCACCGGCGCTGTTGCCCAGCTGAAAGAGCGAGACATACACCGCCGACAACCCGACCGCCGAGATCAAACCTGCAATGGTGAGGTATTTGAACTGGCTGCGATAATCCTCGATCCCCTTCTGGCGAAGCAAACCGATGATCAGGGCACCAAACATCAGGGATGCCAGGGTATCCATGGTGTTGTACCCCTCCAGCATTCCTTTGGTAAGAGCCGCATCTATGTACTCACCGCTGGCATCAGGCATGGTGCCCTGCGGCGTCATAAAGACCCCGACCGCAAGAATGAGCAGCATCGCCATCAGGGCTGGGGTCAGATACTTGCCGACCGCATCAAGCAGCTTGCCCCGATCAAGCGCCACCAGGATCACCAGCGCAAAGAAACTCAGGGTGTAGATCAGCAGCCCCTCGTGACCGGCATCGCCAAGCCAGGGCTTGAGCCCCATCTCGTAGGCGACCAGACCGGTGCGGGGAATGGCAAAGGCGGGCCCCATGATGATATAGATAGCGATGGCCAGCGCCGTCGCCGCCCCGGCGGGCAGATAGCGGGTCATTCCGGTCCAGCCACTCGCGCCGCCCCCCGAACTCCCCTTGGCCACCGCAATCAGGGTGATCAGCGGCAAGCCCACCGCCGTCAGCAAAAAGCCGCACATGGCAGCCAGCAGATGCTCACCGGCCATGAAACCGGCCAGCGGCGGAAAAATGATATTGCCTGCCCCCAGATAGAAGGCAAACGTCATAAACCCCAATCCGAATACATCGGACAACTTCAATGATTTCGTCAAACCCAACCTCATCTGCCTTATCAGCTTGTTATTGATTGCACCCACTGCCTGGCAGATAACCGGTAACAATACCTCTTGCTTCTTTCTCGTCCTGAGACAGGACAAGAATCACTCACTCAGCATAAAGAAAATGAATAAAAGCTCAATCTCAAATTAATATATTGAAACAATTTAACTAGACAGAGTTAATCACCAAGAAGTTTGGCAATTTCAAAAGGATACAAAACAGAGGTTGCACCAAGAGGGGAGCACGGGTGGCAAAGGAGTGGAACTGACGAACGTCGCCGAGAGCGATCATCACGACACTGCAGCACACACTCCAACACAGACTGCAGAAAGATGAAAAACAAAAGAGCCTGCACGGGGCAGGCTCTTGGCAACATCACATCGGGCGTGATCAGGCGGCTTCGGCGGCCATCTCGGTCGGACGCACCACCATGCCTACTACGCAGGCCAGCAGGGTCGGCATCAGCCAAGCGAGGCCCTTGTCGAACAGCGGCAGGAAGGCAAACGCATCCATCTTCATGCCGGCAGCACCCAGACCATCCAGGCAACCGAACAGGAAGGCAACCACCAGCACCGCACGGAACACCAGACGGGGACGACCGAAGTACCCCTTCAGGAAGGTGACCAGCACCAGCGCCACGGCAACCGGATAGATGGCAACCAGCACCGGAATGGAGAGACTGATCAACTGGCTCAGGCCCACGTTGGCCACCACGGCGCAGACAACGCCCAGCAATACCACCAGCTTCTTGTAGCTCATGCCGGTGAGATTGTGGAAGAAGTCTGAACAGGCGGAGATCAGACCCACGGCAGTGGTGAAGCACGCCAGGGTGATGATGGCGGCCAGGATCAGTTGACCGGGCTGACCAAACAGACTCAGCACGTAGGCGTTGACGATGGCGCCACCGTTGCTGACATCCGTCGCCACACCGGCCGCGGTGTTACCCAGACGGAACAGGGAAACATAGACCACGCACAGACCAATGGCGGAGATGAGGCCGGCAATGGCCAGATACTTGAACTGGCTCTTGTAGTCGTTAATGCCCTTCTGGCGCAGCAGGTCGACGATCAGGGCGCCAAACATCAGGGACGCCAGGGTGTCCATGGTGTTGTAGCCTTCCAGGATCCCTTTCACGAAGGGGCTGTTCTGATAGTCACCGGACGCATCAGGCATGGTGCCTTGCGGCGCAACGAATACCCCGACCGCCAGGGTCAGCAGCAGCAGCATCAGAACCGGTGTCAGGTATTTGCCAATGGCGTCCATCAGCTTGCCCTGGTTCATGGAAACCAGCATGGCCACGCCGAAGAAGATCACGGTATAAGCCGCCAGACCCGCCTGACCCATGTCACCGATGAACGGCTTGAGGCCCATCTCGTAGGCCACCAAGCCGGTACGGGGCGCAGCAAAGGCCGGGCCAATGATGATATAGATGGCCACGGCCAGCGCGGTCGCGACACCGGCAGGCAGCAGTTTGGTCATGCCCGCCCAGCCGTTACCGGCTTTCGCCACGGCCAGAATGGTCACCAGAGGCAGGCCCACGGCAGTCACCAGGAAGCCGAACATCGCCAGGGAGAGGTGCTCACCGGCCATGTAACCGGCCAACGGCGGGAAAATGATATTACCGGCGCCCAGGTAGAAGGCGAAGGTCATAAACCCTAATCCGAGTACATCGGACAATGTGAGTGATTTCGTCAAGTTCAACCTCGTCTGTCTTGTAAATTATTGCTTGTTATAGTTTTTATCGGTCGCTGACCGGGTGTGTTCAGGGGGGATAAAAAAAGAGCCCCGCGTGTTTTTTCATCACAACCAGTGGTTTTAGCTGGTCTGGAGCGGGCGCTCGATCTGGAACCAGCATAATGGCGTGAAAAAATAGTTCAAGACGAAATTTACATCTTCAAATAGAAGGGGTTGGTCAGTTGGATATATCTGTCGGAATAGGCTCCATCAGCAGAATGGATCACAATCTCACCCCTCTCACACCTGTTTAATCCTCTGCCAAGTAGCAATAAAACACGATTTGCCTCTTTACCCTCTCTGGTGATAACAGCTGTATAACAAATCCCATGCAGATCATAATGCGCCGATATGCATAAAATTTCATCGGCCATCGCCGTCGGTAGTACCAGCGCCACCTGACCGTTCGGGCTCAGCAAACGATTGCAGGCCGCCAGTAATCCGTGACTGTCGAGGGCACCGGTATGACGGGCCAACGCCCGCGCCGGATCGCTAAATGACTGGCCTGCCACGAAATAGGGGGGGTTGGAGACGACAAGATCGTAAGGGGCAGCCTGATAATCCTGAATGGCACTCTCTATGATGGTCACCCGATCGGCCCAGGGAGAGGCCGCCGCATTCTCCCGCGCCTGGCTGGCCGCATTAATATCCAGCTCGACCGCATCGAGACGGCAGTCAGATCTGCTGCGCTGGGCCAGCATCAGGGCGATCAGGCCGCTGCCGGTGCCGATATCGAGCACCCGGTGCGCCCGTTCGACCGGTGCCCAGGCACCGAGCAGAATGCCATCGGTGCCTACCTTCATGGCGCAGCGATCGTGATTGATATGGAACTGTTTGAAGGTAAATCCGCGACTACGCCCCATCTGGCCCCCGTCATCTGAAAAAATGGTGGGCGATTATAGCGGCTAAGACACACTCACCAATAGGAGCCGACGAGATAATCGCCTATAATCTGCCGTTTCCTTAATGACCGAGTATTGCCATGAGCCAGTCCTTTGATGATTTCGACCTACACCCCGCCCTCAACCGGGCCTTGGCCGAGATGGGATTCACCCGCCCCACCACCATCCAGCAGATGGTGCTGGAGCCAGCCCTGGACGGCCGCGATATTCTGGCATCCGCTCCAACCGGTACCGGCAAAACAGCCTCCTTCCTGCTGCCGGCACTCCAGCACCTGCTGGACTTCCCGCGCCGCAAGCCAGGCCCCTGCCGCATGCTGATCCTGACCCCGACCCGCGAGCTGGCGCTGCAGGTGACCGCCCACGCCAAGGCGCTGGCGGCGCACACCAACCTCAGCATCGAGACCATCATCGGCGGCGTCAGCCATGAAGAGCAGCTCCCAGCCCTGACCAAGACCACCGACATCGTAGTCGCCACCCCGGGTCGTCTGCTCGAGTACATCGAGAAAGAGGAGTTCGAGAGCCACGACATCGAAGTGCTGGTGCTGGACGAAGCGGACCGCATGCTGGACATGGGCTTTATCAAGGATGTGAACCGCATCGTGGCCGAAGCGCGCTACCGCAAGCACACCATGCTGTTCTCCGCCACGCTGGAAGGGGCAGGCCTTGAGAAGTTCGCCAACGAGATCCTCAACGATCCGGTCGAGCTGCATGCAGAGCCGCCCCGCAGTGAACGCCGCCCGATCACCCAGTGGGTGCATCTGGCCGATGATGCAGCGCACAAGCTGGCGCTGCTGATCCATATCCTGAAAGATCCGGAAACCCAGAAAGCCATCGTCTTCGTCAAGACCCGCGAGCGTCTGGCGGAACTCTCCGGCCAGCTGCAGGCTGCGGGCATCCCGTGCGCCTGGATCCGTGGCGAGATGGAGCAGAGCAAGCGCGTCGAGTCGATCCGCAAGTTCCACGCAGGGGAAGTGCCCTTCCTGATCGCGACCGACGTTGCCGCCCGTGGCATCGACCTGCCCAACGTCAGCCATGTCATCAACTATGACATGCCCTACGGTACCGACGTTTACGTCCACCGTATCGGTCGTACCGGTCGCGCAGGCAACCGTGGCTGCGCCATCAGCCTGGTAGAAGCCCATGACATGGCGATGGTTGCCAAGATCGAACGCTACACCGAGGAGCGCCTCAAGCGCCGGGTGATCGACGAGCTGCGCCCGAAACACAAGGAAGCGCGAGTACCGGTGAAGAAGAAAAAGCCGGTCGACAAGAAAAAGTCCGCCAAGAAGAAAAAGAAGAAGTAATCGCCAAGCGCGAAAAAGAAGGGCCATCCCACGGGATGGCCCTTCTGCATGCTGCATCACCCTGCCTGGCGGTCAGGCCACGGCTCTGCGCATCCCCATATGGGGGATATCGTCTTCGAGATAACCTTCCCCTTCAGCCACAAAGCCGTGCTGACCGTAAAATCCCTGCAGGTGGGCCTGCGCGCCTAGCCAGATGCTGTGAGTCGGCCAGCGAGCCTCGCACGCCTTGACCGCCTCGCCGATCAGCTGGTGACCAAGACCACCGCCACGCGCTTTGGGCGAGGTCACCACCCGGCCGATGGCGGCACCGCTCTCATCGCCGATGCCGGGCGCCATGATCCGCGCGTAAGCAGCAAGCTGTTCGCCCTGATAACCGAGCAGGTGCCAAACCCCTTCGCGGCGATCGAGCCCATCCAGATCCTGAAAGGGGCAGGTCTGCTCCACCACGAACACCTCGGCCCGCAGTGCCAGCAACTCGTACAACTCGTCAGTGGTCAGTTCAGACCAGGGTTTCAGGATCCAGTTCATCGGCAACTCCTTATCAGTTCGGCCTGCCAGCATAATCGTGACGCCAGCACCCTGCATTAACCTTTGTTAAGTTCTTTCGGTCGTTTGCGAATGCGGCTCAGGCTGCAGATGCAGCGTAATGCGCGGGTAGATAGGGTATAGGGAGCAACACCCACCCCTTTGCACAAAATCGGGCGCTAATAGAGAGAGCGTCAGCCCTCGCCAAGTGCTTTCAACCGCTTGCGAATGCGACTCAGGCTGATGGGGGTAATGCCGAGATAGGCGGCGATCTGGTGATCCGGCACTCTGGCATCCAGAGCGGGGAAGCATTGCAGAAAGTGCTGATAGCGGGCCTGCGGGCTCCCGGTCAGCAGCAACAGCTCCTTCTCCTCCTTGATACACAGCTGTACCTCCAGCAGGTGCTGGTACCAGATTGGCCAACAGCAGAGCGGGCGCAGGTCGGCCAGCTGGAACAACTGCAAGCGGCAGGGTTCCAGCGCCTCCACGCTGTAGCGGGCGGGTTCACCACTGAGCAGGTGGTGGAAGTCGAGAAACTCGTCCCCCTCCCAGTAGAACTCCTTGATGTACTCGCGACCATCCGCCAGCACCACTTTGGCCCGCAGCAGCCCCTGCTCCACCCTGACCAGCAGATCCGGACTGTCACCAGCGTGCCAGAGGCAAGATCTGGGGGCCAGGGTCAGCGAGCGTGCAAAAGAGAGGATGCGCGCGGCCTCCTCTTCATCTGCGACCTGCGCCCAACTGAAGGGGGGTCTGTCGGTCATCACGGCATTAACTGCGGCGCTGACGCACGGCTTCGAACAGGCAGACGCCAGTCGCCACCGAGACGTTGAGGCTCGATACCGCCCCCGCCATCGGGATACTCACCAACTCGTCGCAATGTTCACGGGTCAGACGGCGCATCCCCTTGCCCTCGGCGCCCATCACCAGTGCCATCGGGCCGGTCAGCTTGGCCTGATAGACATCGTGATCCGCCTCACCGGCAGTGCCGACGATCCAGACGCCGCGATCCTTCAACTCCCGCAGACTGCGAGCCAGATTGGTGACCTGAATGAGCGGCACCACTTCGGCGGCGCCACAGGCGACTTTACGTACCACCGAGGTCAGGCCGGTGGCCTTGTCCCGCGGCACGATCACCGCATGGACCCCGGCCGCATCGGCGCTGCGCAGGCAGGCACCGAGGTTGTGCGGATCGGTCACGCCGTCCAGCACCAGCAGGAAAGGCTGGGCCTGTTGTTCGGCCAGACTGTCCAGCAAACTGGCCAGATCGTGCTCGGCCAGCTTGGGCGCTTCGATCACCTTGGCCATGATGCCCTGGTGATTGTTGCCCTCGGCTTTATCATCAAGGGTCTTGCGGTTCACGCTCTGCACCTTGAGACCGAGGGATTCAAGCTCGGTCAGCAGGGGTTGCAGCCGGTCGTCATCCCGCCCCTTGAGGGCCCAAACTTCGATGAAACGCTCCGGGGTGCGCTCAAGCAGCGCGGATACAGCGTGAATGCCGTAGATCAGTTCAGTACTCATTTAGTGCTCTTGGCCTTATCGCGAGCGTTTTTGCTCGGTCGTCTGTTGCTGGGCTTGGCGCGGCCACCCTTGTCGGATTTGCCGTGATCCTTACCCTCTTTGCGTTTTTCGTGGCGCTGGGCGCTCTTGGCCTTCTCTTTCTTGATCTCGGCCTGCTTGCGCGCCATCTCTTTGGCATTCTTGCCGGTGGCCTTGAGGGGCTCTTCCACCATCACGAAGTCGATCTTGCGATCGTCCAGGTTCACGCCCATCACCTTGACCCGCACCTTGTCACCCAGACGGTAGCGACGGCGGAAGTTCTCGCCGATCAGCTGCATGTGCAGGGGATCAAACTGGTAGTAGTCGTTGGTGAGGGTGCTGACGTGGACCAGACCATCGATGTGGATCTCCGCCAGACGGACGAAGAAACCAAAGCCGGTGACGCTGGCGATCACGCCATCAAACTCGTCACCCACGTGATCCAGCATGTACTCGCACTTGAGCCAGTCGGCCACGTCGCGGGTCGCATCGTCGGCACGGCGCTCGGTCATGGAGCAGTGCTCACCCATCGGATCCACTTCTTCCAGCTGGTAGTGATAACCACCGCTCGGGGTCCACTTGTGGCGCAGGTTGCCCTGTTGCTCTTTTGCAGTCTGGTACTTGATGGCGCGGTGCAGGATCAGGTCGGGATAGCGACGGATCGGCGAGGTGAAGTGCGCGTAGGACTTCAACGCCAGGCCGAAGTGACCGATGTTGTCAGCCTGATAGACCGCCTGACGCATGGAACGCAGCAGCATGGTGGAGAGCAGCTCGGCATCCGGGCGCCCTTCAAACTTGGCAGCCAGCTCGGCAAAGTCTTTCGGCTCGGGTTCGAGACCGCCTTTGAGCTCCAGACCCAATTCGGCCAGGAAATCACGGAAACCGGTCAGACGCTCTTCGCCCGGACGGTCGTGCACCCGGAACAGGGCAAAGGCTTCGTTCTTCTCGATGTAACGGGCCGCGGCCACGTTCGCCTGGATCATGCACTCTTCGATGATCTTGTGGGCGTCGTTGCGCACCAGCGGCACGATCTGGTCGATCTTGCGCTGGGCGTTGAAGATGAAACGGGTCTCTTCGCTCTCGAACTCCACCGCACCACGCTGGTGACGGGCATGTTTGAGCGCTTTATAGAGGTTGTTGAGCTCTTCGATGTGGCCCACCAGCGGGTCATATTGCTGACGCAGCTTGGGATCGCCATCGAGGATCGCGGCAACCTTGCTGTAGGTCATGCGCGCATGGGAGTTCATCACCGCTTCATAGAACTTGTAGCCGGACATACGGCCAGCGGCGGAGATGGTCATCTCGCACACCATGCAGAGACGGTCAACCTGCGGGTTCAGGGAGCACAGCCCGTTGGAGAGCACCTCCGGCAGCATGGGCACCACGAACTCGGGGAAATAGACCGAGTTGCCGCGCTGATAGGCTTCGGCATCCAGCGCAGTGCCGGGCTTCACGTAGGCGGATACGTCCGCAATGGCAACCCACAGGCGCCAGCCGCCACCACGCTTGGCTTCACAGAAGACGGCGTCATCAAAGTCGCGGGCATCTTCCCCGTCAATGGTGACCAGCGGCAGGGCGCGCAGGTCGATACGACCCTCTTTGGCTTTTTCCGGCACCTGTTCGCCGAGACCGGCAACCTCTTTGGTCACCTCCTCCGGCCAGGTATGCGGGATACCGTGGGTACGCAGGGCGATCTCGATCTCCATGCCCGGGGCCATGTTCTCGCCCAGCACGTCCAGTACGGTACCGACCGCGTTGATGCGGGAGTTGGCGCGCTGGTTGATGCGCACCACCACGACCTGGCTCTGGCGAGCCCCCTTGTTTTCGCCTTCCGGGATGATGATGTCCTGACCGATACGGCTGTCGTCCGGCACCACGAAACCGACGCCGTTCTCGACGAAGTAACGGCCGACGATGTCTGCCTCACGGGGCTTGAGCAGGCGCACCAGACGCGCTTCCTGACGACCCTTGCGGTCAATCTCGGTCGGCTGCACCAGCGCATAGTCACCGTGCATCAGGCGCTGCATCTCGCGGTTATTCAGATACAGATCCGGTCCACCACCTTCCGGGCGCAGAAAACCGAAACCATCTTTATGGCCGAGTACATACCCTTTGACCAGATTCAGACGATCCGGCAGGGCGTAACATTGGTTGCGAGTGAATACCAGCTGCCCATCGCGCTCCATGGCGCGCAGACGACGGCGCAAAGCTTCCAACGGCTCTTCGTCAGTCAGCTTGAGTGCCTTGGCCAGCTCTTCGCGGGACATCGGCTTTTCGTGACCCTTGATGAGTTCGAGGATCAGCTCGCGACTGGCGATGGGGTTTTCGTATTTTTCGGCCTCGCGTTGGAGGAAAGGATCTTTTTGAGACATAAGCAGGCCTTAGGGTAGGTAATAACCCAGCCATTATATCGAAGGGGGGGGCGAATGGCATCCATCGGCTGCCTTTTGGCCAATCTCTCTGTCATACTATCTTCAGTTCGCTGGCATGATGAGACACGGAACTCATGAGTAAGGACACGTTTGCCCAATCTGCCGCCTATCTCAAGCAGGCGGTACCCTTGATGATCAAGTACCAGATCCCCACGACGCCGGACAATTACCACCTGTGGTACAGCTATGTCTCGGCCAGCATGCCCGAGCTCAACCAGGCGATCGATCAGGCCGTCAAGCTGCAGGGAACCTGCTCGCTCACCACCTGCGAACGGCTCTATCACCAGTATCTGGCCGCTCAGGATGAGAAGCAGATGGAGGCGATGAAACTGAGCCTGGCCGCCATGGCCAACGAGCTCGGTCACTCCATGCAGGACGCCATCTCCGATACCGGCATGTTTCAGGAGATGCTCGACAAGAGTTTTGACAAGCTCAGCCGCATCGATGACGAGGGCTTCAGTCTGGAAGACACCATGGGGATCCTGCGGGAACTGGTGCGCGAATCGCGGGACGTGCGGATGTCCACCATGCACTTTCGCAATCAAATCAGCAATGCAGAGAAAGAGATCAAGGAGCTGCGGGCGGCGCTCAACGAGACCCGCAAGCTGGCCAACGAAGATGCCCTCACCAGCCTGCTCAATCGTCGCGCCTTCGATCTGGAGCTGGAAGGGCTGATCCGCAGCCAGCACCCCTTCTCGCTGATCCTGACCGATATCGATCGCTTCAAGAACTTCAACGACGAATATGGCCATCTGCTCGGCGATCAGGTACTGCGAGCCTTCAGCAAACGGCTGCGTGACGCCTGTCAGGAGGGGGTGACCGCTTATCGGATCGGCGGAGAAGAGTTCGCCCTGCTGGTTCCCCATCGCGCGCTGGCACTGGCCAGACAGATGGCGGAAAGCATGCGCCGGGCCATCGAACGGATGTCGATTCTGGATCGCAAGTCGGGTCGTCGTATCGACCACATCACCGCCTCATTTGGCGTGGGTGAGTTCAACGGTCAGGAGAGCGCGGACTGTCTGGTCGAACGTACCGACAAGCTGCTCTACAAGGCCAAGGAACTCGGCCGCAACCGGGTGATGCCGCTGCCGTCCTGATAATGCACCCTTCATAACGCCTTGCTCCGCGAAACGAAAAAGCCAGTCAGATCAACTGACTGGCTTTTTTTGCATTTCACAACCAACGAGGCGGCCTTGTTACCGCCCCGCAAGAGGCTGGTTCAGCAGATTATTGCTGAGCCTCGGCAACCCCTTCTACCTTCACTTCAACACGACGATCCGGTGCCAGGCAGACGATCAGCTCACGCTTGGACTTGCTGACACAGCTGTCGCCGGTAACCGGTGAGGATTTACCACGCCCTTCCACATTGATCTTGGCGGCCGGGATCCCTTTACCAACCAGATAGTTGGCGACGGTCTGGGCACGCTGCTCGGAAAGCTTCTGGTTGTAGGCATCGGAACCGATACGGTCGGTGTGACCAATCACGGTTGCTACGCCATCCTTGGGTCGCGCCTCTTCGATCTGGGTATAGAGGCTATCCAGCGCCTGACTGGCTTCTGGCTTGAGGGTCGCCTTGTTGAAGTCAAACAGCACGTCGGAGCTCAGGGTAAACTGCTTCTCGACCATCACAGGCGCGGGAGCGGGTTCCGGAGCCGGGGCGGGCGCCACAGGAGCAACCTGACCAAAGCGATAAACCGCCGCCAGCGACAGCAGGCCGTTATCCATTCTCACGCCGGTGTCATCGCGGTCGCCATACGGGGTGGTGTATTGATATTCAAGACGAGCAGCCCAATCACGATTAAAGGCATACTCTGCCCCCAGAGCACCGACAAAGTTGAACCGGCCGTCCCCCCCTTTCAGGTCACTGTTCGCTGCCGCATAACCGCCGCCGACACGTCCATACAGGTCAAGGCTATCAGTCAAAGGGAAGCCCAGCTTCAAAGACAAATGGATTAGCTGAGCCTGAACTTCATCTTGAAACGCAGCGCCCGTGGCGGAGCGGGCATCATATTTGTATTTACCAAGATAATCGAAGCCGTACTCGATACCCAGATTCTTGTTAAGCTGATAGCCGCCAAACACACCTGCACCCAGGGCATCGTTGGTCTCATTGCCAAGCGTCAGGGCATTGCTTTCATCAATGCCATAGAAGTTGGACCAACCCAGTTTGGCACCGCCATACCAGGTGTTGTCCTGACCGGCAGCCTGGGCATTGGCCGCCAGCAAGGCGGTAACCAGCAAGGTAATCAATGTTTTTTTCATGTCTGAGCCTCTGCAACTTTATGTAGGAGGAGGTTGATTGATATCACCTCGTCTTATAGGTGCAACCACCCAAAAGCGATCGCAGCATATCAACGTTAGCCTATTTTCAAGTCACTGATATCAATTAACAAAAAACACTGTAACGCAAGTGTGTTACAAAAACAGCAACAAATGTTTGTTAATTGAACTAAGTGTGACGCAAAAAGACGCATTGAAGAGGGCTAGGGGGAGAATAGGGGCCAGCAGCATGCTGGCCCTGTGAGGAATCAGTGACGAACAAACTCGTAGTTCCGGTCAATAAAATCAGCCACGCGCTGACTCAGTGCCGTGTGCACGGTTTTGGTCGGATGTACCTGATCCCAGAACATATGCTCGTTGCAATTGAGGGCTGCGGCACTACGTTTTGCCTGCGGGCTCACCACCGCCTGCGCCAGGATCGGGTTACCGGCGATCGCCACCCTCTCGGACAGACTCAAAGCCGGAGCCGGGGCAACCTCGGCGGCGCTACCGGAGAAGGGCTTCCACATGTAGCCACCGTCATAACAGGCGTGCTCGGTGTCGCTCAGACCAAACATCTGGGGATCGCGCACCATCTCGTCAAACTGTTTGTCGACCTCGAACAGCTTCACAATGCCAAGGGGGGCCAGCTCGCGGGTGAGGTTCTGCAGCCGCTGGTTGTGGTAGCTGGCCACATGGCGCACCTTCTCCACCACCTTCATGCTGCGGGCCGACGGGGTCTGCCCCAGATCCGGGATGTTGAACAGCAGGATCTGCTGCGCACCGTTGAGCACCAACCGGTTGGATGCCAGCCGGATGGTATCGATCACCCGATCCGCATCCCGCTCGGTGTTCCAGCCATAGGCCAGATAGTCGTTGGCACCAACCCAGATCACCACCAGATCATCGGGGCGGAACTTGTCCTTTTTCAGGAATTGATCGATCTCGTAGTCAAGGTTATTGATCACCTGATATTTTGGATCCCAAGACCAGAAACCGAGCCAGCCGTTGAGGGCGCCCAGATGGTTATAGGCCACCGCCGTCGCGCCGCCTTCCGCCTCGTTGGCCACGACCAGACCGGGGAAATGCTGGTCACGCAACTGCTCCAGCCACACCGGGCCATTGCTGAAGCGCCCGTTGAAGTAGGGTGGGCTGGAGGGGAGATATCCCCGCATCTTCTTGTACATCTTGCCGGTGTCGGAGAGGCTGTCACCAAACATCACGACCCGGGAAAAAGGCTGGCGTCCCTCTGCCGCTTGCGCGGTCAATGCCATTAACCCCAATAAACAAACAAGCCATTTTTTCATATTGTTATGCTCTTCGATTAAGCAGGTGAGACCTGCGGACTTCCCCTCGAATGGCGGCAAGCACGGGAAGAGTCTGCCACCACTGACTTCTGGTGAAGGCGACAGATTACAGTTCCAGATGAAATCACACATGTTCCATCACCGATGAAATCGCTTGCGCTCACAAAACAGACAATCACAACTGCGTATTTCTTTCACGCTTGTTTCACGCCCCGCGCGGCACAATGCCCTCATACCAACGACAGGAGTATGAAATGAACAAGGCAAGCGCAAGCGTAATCGGACTGTTGACCCTGATGTCTGTCTCCTCTTTTGCCATGGCGGCCTATACCGGCCCGCAGGAGCAGAACAAGGTCTCCGTTGCTCAACTGAAAGATCTGGCCGATGACAGCTGGGCCACCCTGGAAGGGAAACTGGTCAAGCATCTGGGCGGCGAGAACTATCTGTTCCGCGATGCCAGCGGTGAAGTGGAGGTCGAAGTGGATCAGGATGTGTGGCGTGGCACCGAAGTGGGCCCGGACGATCAGATCCGTATCCGTGGTGAAGTGGACCACAGCTGGAACAAGACCGAAGTGGAAGTGAAAACCCTGGAGAAAGTGGGCGCAGCCCCGCAGAGCAAGGGCGGCTTTATCGCCAAATAAGGCCACTTCACCGACGAACTGGTCAGACGTAAAAAGGGCGCTTGCTATCAAGCGCCCTTTTGCATGGTTAACGCAGCGTCATCGCTTAACCGGCCCGACCAGAAAAGGTTCTTTTAAACCCCTTCTCGGCCTGATTGACCTTGTAGAGGTAACGGCGCGCCTCCTCTTTGGGATGCTGCTCGGTCAACACCTGATAGACCGCCTCGGGGGAGAGCTGGTTGATCCGGCCCGGCGCCGCCTTGCGATCGCTGGAGAAGGTGTTGAGCACACCGCCGGCACCACCGTTGTAGGCGGAGATCACCGCATAGCGACGGGAGCGCGGATCCTCGATATCCGCCAGATAGACGGTCTGCAACAGGTGCAGATAGGCGGTACCGACATCGATGTTGTAGGCCGGATTGAACAGCTCCTCCCGGGTCGGCTGGCCATTCTTGCCCTTGACCCGCACATAGACGTCACGACCGGCGGTGGCCGGAATCACCTGCATCAGGCCATAAGCGTTGGCATGGCTCACCGCATAGGGGTTGAAGCTGCTCTCGGTCTTGATCACCGCATAGATCAGACTCTCCGGCACGCCGTATTTGCGCGACGCTTCCCGGATGATCCCCGCATACTTGTAGCCCCGTCGATCTTCATGGTTGGCCACCATGGGAATATCGACGAAGAAGATGGTACGAATACCCAGGGTACGCTTCTTCATCGCCGTGCTGAGCAAGTAGTCGGCATAGCGCTCGGCGCGCCAGGAGGCACGGATTGGCTGGCGCTGATTGTCCAGCACCTGACCGTAGAGGAAGGGCTCGCCGCCGGTCAGAATTTCCCGATCGGAGTAAAGATCCACTTCGGCCGGATCATCCGGGGTCAGCAGGGTCTCGATGATGGCGCGACGCAGGTGAGCGCGCGGATCGACGCCAGAGACCGTCTCCACCATGATGTGACCGCTGGAGAAGTCGATGTGGGCCCGGCTCTTGTACTGATCCGTATATTTGACGTAGTCAAACTTGCCCGCAAACAGCGCCTCCCGCCCCCATATCTCGTTCACGTTATGGGAGAGCGCGCTGATCATGTGTTCAAAACCGCGGATGTCCTTGCCGTTGACCAGATCGTCATCCTCACTCCCGCTGGGCTTGGGAGAGGATGAGCAGGCAGAGAGAAACAGCAGGGTGCACAGCAGCCAAAAAATTCGGCCCATAGGATCCTCAAACCGGGCAGCAGAGCTGCCCATCATTCATTTGCTGCGACTTCAGGAGCGATCACGCCAGTGTGGCGCCATGCCCGCTCCGGTTCACACGAACAACAGCCGGAGAGCTTATTGGGCAGGCGGGGTGTAACCTTCGATCTGCACTTCACCTGCATCAAACAGGTAGCTGACCATCTCTTTTTCCAGCAGTTGGCGATGCTCAAGATTCATCATATTGAGCTTTTTCTCGTTGATCAGCATCACCTGCTTCTTCTGCCACTCGGCCCAGGCTTCCTTGCTGATGTTGTCAAAAATCCGCTTGCCGAGCTCACCGGGATAGAGTTGAAAATCCAGACCCGGGCACTCTTTTTTCAGGCGTTGGCAAAATACAGTACGGCTCATGTTGACCTCTATGGTTGTAACTCTGGATAGGCGAGCAGACGGGCCGTGGCAGCCGCCAGCCCCACCTCGGCAGGATGGCGTAAGTTATACCAGAGTCGGTTATCTGCTTCCATGAGCCGCAGCGGCTGCGCCTCATCAATGTCAATCAGCAGCGGCTGGATATCGAGATGGAAGTGGCTGAAGGTATGGCGAAAACCGGCCAGTTCTCGATAACCGTGGTGCGCTAGCCCCAAATTTGCCAGCAGACCGTCGACCTCCGCCAACGAAGCCACCTGCGGGAAGCAGTAGAGCCCACCCCAGATCCCCTGCGGCGGCCGCTTCTCCAGCAGCAACTCATCGCCATGGCGGATCAGCAGCATGATGCCGTCGCGAGCCGGAATGCTCTTCTTGGGCTTGCTGTTGGGATAAACGGTGGGCTTGCCTTGCGACAACCCCTGGCAATCGGCTCGCACCGGACAGCGATCACAGGCAGGCTTGCTGCGGGTGCAGATCGTGGCCCCGATATCCATCATCGCCTGGTTGTAGTGCGCCACACCCAGCTTGGGAGTGAGCCGGATGGCGATCTCCCACAGCTCGTTCTCCACCTGTTTTTGGCCGGGCCAGCCCGGCAGCGCCAGCCAGCGGGTGAGTACCCGCTTCACGTTGCCATCAAGGATGGCGTGGGGCTGACCCAGAGAGAGCGACAACACGGCCCCGGCGGTTGAGCGGCCAATCCCCAGCAGCGCCATCACCTCGTCAAAACGCTCGGGAAAGAGACCGTGGTGGTTATCGCGGACCTGCTGGGCCGCCTTGTGCAGGTTGCGGGCCCGGGCGTAGTAGCCCAACCCGGTCCAGTGGTGCAGCACCTCATCGACGGGGGCATCAGCCAGCGCCACCACATCGGGGAAGCGCGCCATAAAACGCTGGTAATAGGGGATCACGGTAGCGACCTGAGTCTGCTGCAGCATGATCTCCGAGACCCAGACCCGGTAAGGGGTCTTCTCCTGCTGCCAGGGCAGGGTTTTGCGGCCATGAAGCTGGTACCACTCCAGAACCCGGCTTGCGAAGGTTGATTGATTCACGTTGTTCTCATGTCGTTGATATAAGGGGAACTCTGCGGTTCCTTCGGCTCATCTGGCCAGCGCGGGCATAACGCCATCACGCAACACAGCGCCAGCTGTCTGGTGCGGCAGCGTAAGGCCTCGTCACGCCCAAGTCAAAGCCGCGCTGACTGGCGCTGCGGCCAGGTGGTGGTCAGGCAGCAAAGCGGTAACAAAGACGATATACTCGGCCCCACGATTGATGACGGGAGAGACGGTTTGCAGACTTATCTGGTTGGGGGCGCAGTGCGGGATCGCCTGCTGGGATTGCCGCAGGGCGACAGGGATTATCTGGTGGTCGGCGCCACCGTGGAGCAGATGCTGGCGCTGGGCTTTACCCAGGTCGGTCGCGACTTTCCCGTGTTTCTTCACCCCAAAACCCAGCAGGAGTATGCCCTCGCCCGTACCGAACGCAAACAGGGTCAGGGCTACACCGGCTTTGTCTGCCACGCCGCCCCCGATGTGACCCTGGAGCAGGATCTGCTGCGCCGGGACCTCACCATCAACGCCATCGCCGAAGATGATCAGGGCCAGCTCCATGATCCCTACGGTGGCATCGAGGATTTGCAAAAACGGCTGCTGCGCCACGTCTCCCCCGCCTTTGCCGAAGACCCGCTGCGCATCCTGCGGGTCGCCCGCTTCGCCGCCCGCTTCCATGCCCAGGGTTTTGCCATTGCGCCAGAGACCCTCACCCTGATGAGCGAGATGACGGCCGCCGGCGAGCTGGCCCACCTCACCCCGGAGCGGGTCTGGAAGGAGCTGGAAAAAGTGCTGCTGGGGCCGACCCCGCAGATCTTTATCGAGGTGCTGCGCCAGTGCGGCGCCCTCAAGGCGCTCTTCCCCGAAATTGATGCCCTGTTTGGCGTCCCCGCCCCGGCCAAGTGGCACCCGGAGATCGACACCGGCATCCACACTCTGATGGTGCTGGAGCAGGCGTGCCGGATCTCCCCCGAGCTGACGGTGCGCTTTGCCGCCCTCTGCCACGACCTTGGCAAGGGGATCACCCCCAAAGAGTTCTGGCCCAGCCATCACGGCCACGGTCAGAAGGGGCTGCCGCTTATTCGCGCCCTGTGCGAGCGGTTCAGGGTACCCAACGAGTGCCGGGATCTGGCGCTGCTGGTGAGCGATCTGCATACCCACATCCACATCGCCTTTGAGCTCAAGCCCGCCACCCTGCTCAAGGTGTTCGACAAGGCCGATGCCTGGCGCCGCCCCGAGCGCTTTGCCCAGCTGCTGGATGCCTGCCGCGCCGACTTCCACGGCCGCACCGGTTTCGAGGAGCGGGTCTACGCCGAGCCTGACTACGTGGCCGAAGCGCTGGCTGCCGCCCAGGCGGTGCCGGTGAAAGAGATAGTGGCGGCCGGTTTCAAAGGGGAAGAGATCAAGGATCAGCTGGCCAAAAAGCGGACCGATGCCATCAGCCGCATCAAGGATGAGTGGACCTTTATCGAAGAGTAATGTTGGCCCCATAACAGACGGCCGCCCTGATGATGAGCTCCACAAGGAGAGCATCGCCAGGGCGGCCGTTTTGCATCCAGATTTATATGTGAAGGGGCGCTAACCCCTGCTGGTGCCGTTATGCCGGACCAATTCGCTCCATCAGGCTCATATGGGATGAGCCATCGTGGCGCTTGAGGTTCTGGCGATACTCGAACTGGCGCTGGCTCTCCTGCTTGAGCCCCAGCATCAGCGAATAGCACATCGCCAGCATGATCACCGAGAACGGCAGCGCCGCTATGATGCTGGCCGCCTGCAAGGCTGCCAGGCCGCCTGAGACCAGCAAGATGACGGCAACCAACCCCTGCCCCAGACCCCATACAGCGCGGTGCAGCACCGGCGGCTCCTGATCACCGATGGAGAGCAGGGTGGTGATGACCAGCGTGCCCGAGTCACTGGAGGTGATGAAGTAGGTGCAGATGAGCAGGGTCAGCACGGCCTTGGCGATCCAGCCGAAGGTCTCCCAGTGCAGCAGCTCGACCGTCTTGTAGAGCGCCAGCGTCACATCCTGATTGACCGCTGCCACCACGCCGCCACCGCCAAACAGCTCCAGATTCATCGCCGTACCGCCAAACACGGTGAGCCAGAACATGCCGAGCAGCGAGGGTACCAGCAGCACGCCGAGCACAAACTCGCGGATGGTGCGTCCTTTGGAGATGCGGGCGATAAACATGCCGACAAACGGCGCCCAAGCAATCCACCAACCCCAGTAAAACGCCGTCCAGCTCGACTGCCAAGCCGAGGTGCCGTTGGCCTCGGTGTTGGTCCAGAAGCTCAGTTTGACGATGTTCTGCAGGTAATCGCCGATGTTCTGCACATAGGCATTGAGGATATAGGTGGTCGGCCCCAGCACCAGAAAGAGGCCCAGCACGAACACACTCAACCAGATATTGAGCTCGGAGAGGATCTTCACACCGCGCCCGACCCCGGAGACCGCCGACAGGGTGGCGATCAGGCTGATGCCGCCAATCAGCCAAAGCTGGTTGGACTGCGACACGGCCATGCCGAACATCTGGTTGAGGCCGGTATTCATCTGGGAGACACCCAGTCCAAGGGAAGTCGCCACCCCGAACACGGTGCCGAACACTGCCAGCACATCAGCCGCATGGCCCCAGAAGCCGTAGATGCGCTCACCGAGAATGGGGTAAAGCACAGAGCGGATCGCCAGTGGCAACTTGCGGCGATAACTGAAGAAGGCCAGCGACAGGCCGACGATCACATAGATGGCCCAGGGGTGCAGACCCCAGTGGAAGAAGGTGAGGCGCATGGCGATTTGGGCCGCTTCCGGGGTCATCCCTTCGGTAATAAACGGATTGCCCTGCAGATGGTTCATCGGCTCGGCGATGCTCCAGAACACCAGACCGATACCCATGCCCGCACTAAAGAGCATGGAGAACCAGGCGAAGTAGCCGAACTCCGGTACCTGGTCGTCGTCACCCAGTCGGATGCTGCCAAAACGGCTGAACATCAAGTAGACAGCGAAGAACAGGAACAGGGCGACAACCAGAATGTAGTACCACTTGAACCCGGCAATGATCTGATCCTTGGCACCGACAAACCAGGCGGCCGCGGTATCGGGAACAAATACGCCAAACAGCAAAAACAGGGTGATCACGGTGAGGGCCGTCATGGCCATGGTCGGGTTGAGGCCTTTCAATAGCCCTTTGCTTGCTCGCATCCAGCCTCCTTAGTCGTTGTTGAAAAAGTCTTCGCCTACATGATCACCGGCACCGCCGATGGCGCGATAGACCAGTTTGCCAGCTGCCTGTTCGCGGTGATCCACCAGCGAAACCGAGGGCTGGCCATTCACGGCGTGACGCTTGCCAAGGAAGATGGCCATGGGGACACCCAGATTGGAGATACCACTGGTGATCCAGAGTCGGTTGAAGTCGTAGGAGCCGCCGATGAACTCCAGCTGTGCCAGGCCAGTATCGAGGCCGGTCAGATAGAAGTTCATGGCACTTTCATCAGGAAAGAGATGCACCAGCACATAGGCGTAGCGCAATTCATTCACCAACTCCTTTAGGTTGAAAGTACCTGTCTCGCTGCAAGAGAGGGGTAATTCACCATCATAGTGGTGCACCTTGAGGGTATTGGGGTCCTCTTCGTAGGCAGGCTGATAGCGCACAAAAGCCGAGGTATCCGGCAGTTCATAGCGCACTCTGACCACGCGTAACTCGGCCACCAGAGACTTGATATCCAGCTCGTTGTTCATCATTTCGCTCCTCAAATGTCAGGGTGAATTCCGTGAAATGCCCGACAACCTAACACAAAATTAATTAGAGCAGAAATGATTACACCAAAAACCATATTGACCTTGTGACGAATTAGGCGGAAAATTTTGCGCCTCTCCATAGCCCTCCAATGACGCACACCCCATGGAAAAACATGATGAAGTGCTGGTCGCCCTGCGCCAGATTATTCGTGCCATCGACATGCACTCCAGGCGCCTGATCAAAGAAGCCGGGCTCACCTCCCCGCAACTCTTGCTGCTCAAAGGGATCGATGAGCTGGGGCAGATCTCCATGCGCCAGCTGGCCGATCACACCAACATGAGCCAGGCCACCGCCACCACCATCATGGACCGATTGGAGAGCCGCCAACTGGTGCAGCGCGTTCGCAGCAATACCGACAAGCGCAAGGTTCACGCGACACTGACTGACGCAGGCCGCGCCCTGCTGGCCCAAGCCCCCACCCCGCTGCAAGAACGCTTCATCCAGCGTTTTCAGGCGCTGGAAGCGTGGGAACAGACCCTGCTGCTCTCCTCCCTGCAACGCATCTCCTCCATGATGAATGCCGATGAAATCGACGCAGCCCCGGTGCTGAGTGTCAGACCCCTCACCGAAGAGCAGGCATAAGCTGCTGAACAATTTCAGGCATAAAAAAAGCTCCCGAACGGGAGCTTTTGTCTATCAGGAGCTGGAGAGAATTACTCTTCCAGGCTGATCCCGATATTGGAGACGCCATCCTGGCAGGCGAATGTTCTGATAGCCAGGATACGATCGCTGTCGCGCTCATGGGCAACCCGCTTGAGCAGTTCGACCTGGAACTCCAGCTCGGCTTCCATGTACTCGTGCTCGTAGAGCTCCTCTTCGGTCAGATCCCGCTCTTCCAGCAGCTCGATAAAACCGGCCACGGTACCGACTGATGCATGGCTGGCATCGTTGGCCTCTTCGCCAACCCGGCAGATCACCGAGTTGTAGGCGCAGCCCAGCGCAACGCAGGCATCCAGCGCGGGATAGGCGCCGTAGGATTCAAACTTGCGGGGATCCGGAATGTGAGACTCGAACTCTTCGAGAATGGCACCCAGATTGACCCGGGATCCCTTGACGGTGAGGTAGACCCACAGCTGATCCAGCGCATGCCGGAAGGCGCTTGCATTGCCAAAGCCGGAGGCCTGACAGAACAGGGCATAGTTGGGGTACATGCGCTCTGCCAGCGCCAGGGTGTAGACGGTCTGTTGCCAAGGCTGTAGCTCGGCCAGTCGCTTATAAAACTTGTCACCAAACACTGGAGTCGGATCCTTTGCAAAATGTGGGGCAGATTGTAGCCCACGAGGGGCGCGGCGAAAACGAAAAAGCGCCCTGGTCGGCTATGTTGCGAGATGAAGTCAGGTAAGATGGGACGAGAGCGGCATCTTGTTGCGCCGCAAATTCTGATAAGGAACAAGAGTATGAGCCAACGTACCCTTCTTTTGCTCAGCCAGGATAATGCTCACTACGAACGGCTGCTCAAGGCCGCCAACCTCCCCCATCTGCGCATTCTGCGGGCCGATAATCCGGCCGATGCCGAAAAACTGATTGGCGAAGCCCATATTCTGATGGCCGAACCGGCCCGTGCCAAACCGCTGCTGCCCAAAGCCAACAAGCTGAGCTGGTTCCAGTCCACCTATGCGGGAGTCGATGTGCTGCTCGACCCTGACAGTCGCCGCGACTATCAGCTCACCAATGTGCGCGGTATCTTCGGCCCGCTGATGAGCGAGTATGTCTTTGGTCATCTGCTCAGCCTGATGCGCCAAATTCCTCTTTATCGGGAGCAGCAGAAGCAGCGGCTGTGGCAGAGCCACCCCTATCAGGGCCTCAAAGGGCGCACCATGCTGATCCTGGGGACCGGCAGCATTGGCCAGCATATCGCCCAGACCGGCAAACATTTTGGCATGAAGGTGCTGGGCATCAGCCGCAGCGGTCGGGAGCGGGCCGGGTTTGATCAGGTTTATCAGCTGCCGGCGCTCAACAAGATGCTGGCGCAGGCCGATGTCATCGTCAGCGTGCTGCCAGCCACTCGCGATACCCGTCATCTGTTCAATGCCGCGCGCTTCGAACACTGCAAACCGGGCGCCATCCTGTTCAATGTTGGCCGCGGCAGCGCCGTGCACTCGGGCGATCTGCTCACCGCGCTGCGTACCGGCAAGCTGGCGATGGCGGTGCTGGATGTGTTCGAGCAGGAGCCGCTGCCCGCCGACAGTCCGCTGTGGGGACAACCCAACCTCATCGTCACCCCCCACAACAGCGCCTACAGCTTCCCAGAGGATGTGGCACAGATCTTTGTGCGCAACTACATCCGCTTTATCGACGGCCAGCCACTGGATGGCAAGATTGACTTCGACAAGGGGTACTGACCCTCACCGCGCCTGCAAAAAGGCCCCGCCAATCTGGCGGGGCCTTTTCATTTCAGGCAGTGATGACAGGTATCAACCCGCGGCCAGCTCCTTGCGGTAGCTCTTCACCTTGGCGAGGAACTGACGACGCTCCTTGCCGCTCAGGGGTTCAGCCATCGGCAGCTTGGCGGTCATGGCATTGACCGGGCGGTTGTTGATCCGCAGCTCATAGTGCAAGTGGGCACCGGTCGATCGGCCGGTGTTGCCGGAGAGGCCGATCTTGTCGCCCATCTTCACCCGTTGGCCCGGCTTGACCAGCAGCTTGCTCAGGTGCAGATAGCGGGTCGCCAGGGTGCGGCCATGTTTGATAACCACATAGGTGCCCGCCAGCGGGTGGCTGGTCGCCTTCTGGACCACACCATCACCGGTCGCCAGCACCGGCGTGCCCACCGGTACCGCGAAGTCGGTCCCTTCGTGGGGACGGATCGCACCGGTCACCGGATGCTTGCGCGCGGGGTTGAAATTGGAGCTGATCCGGTAGCGGCTGTGAGTCGGGTAGCGGCGGAATCCGCGCTCCAGACTGTTGCCCTGACCGTCGTAATAGTTGCCATCTTCGGCCAGCCAGGCTGACACATTCTTGCCCTGGCTAATCACTTCCACGCCGAGCAGCTGGCTGTTGCCGGTGCTCTTGCCTTCCACCGTCTCCTGGCGGACCAGCACCTTGAACTTGTCGCCCTTCTGCAAATCCTTGGCGAAATTCATCCGCCACTGGAACAGGTTGGCAATCTTCTGGATATGGTTGGCCGGAATGCCCGCATTACGGGCACTGACATAGAAGCTGCCGTTGATCACCCCGTTGTAACGCTGCGGTTGCCACTCGACCTTCTCATTGATCATGGAGGCGGTATAGGCATCATCGCTGCGCGCCATCACTAGCGTCTGCTTGATGTTCAGGCGGATCTTGAGTTGCTGCAGGATGTTGTCCTGATCGATCAGCAGCTCGATATTCTGGCCCGGCTTGAGGCGCGCCAGATAGTTCTTGTTGTCCGCGTCCAGCACCTTGTAGAGGGTGGTGGTGGAAAGACCGAGATTGTTAAAAATGGCGGTCAGGTTTTCGCCGTTGCGAACCCGGTAATCCTGCCACTGGGGGGTGGTGTCAACCGGGATGTCGTCATCCGGCGCACTTTGATCAACCAGTTCGTGATCGGGGATTTCGTTAAAGTCGGTGTTGTTTTCGTTGGTTGCCGTACCGGCGGTATCAATGGGCAACTCAAGACGCAGCGGCCGCTCGAGGATGTCACCCGGAGCTGGCAATAATGCCACTGCTGACAGGGTCATGGCCGTCAGCATCAGCATGGCATAAAAGTGTTTGCGGGGAACCGGTGGTTCCCAATTGGCAGCCTGTACTACCAAGGGACGGAGACGTTTCATCCGCTATCCTGTATTTAGATCTAAAGAGTGTGAGTTGCGATGTCAGTTGTGACAAAACCGTATAAAACTGTTTGTTGGACAAAAAAAGTTACAAATAGTTCATCGCAATCTGCATGAACCCCACATTTTATGCATAACCCGCCCGGATGGGCAGAAATGATCGTCTTTTTTAACCATTTTTTCCTATTTTTAAGAACCGGGTCGGATTCGATTCTGAATAGAAACCCAAAATGTTGCGATAACTTTTCCATGGAGTGGATATGTCGTTAGCAAAACTGTTAATCAGAATAATTGTCGTCCTGTTCCTGATAGGTGCGGCGCTGCTGTTCGCACTGGAAGTCACGACAGTCCGCCAGTCCATCCTCGACCAGATGTCAGCCAATCTGGAAACCGCCATCACAGCCCTTGGGTTGGTCTTGCAGGGAACCTTGTTAAATGACGACAAGGTGCTGGCAGAGACCATCGTTAATGCCATGTTTGATGGCGGCTTCGTCAGCTCTGTCACCCTGATCGATCCCGATGGCCAGCTGCTGTTTCAGAAGGTCTTCCACTCGACCCAGCAGAATGTCCCCGGCTGGCTTCCCTCGGTTATCGGCATGCCGCCCGTCAAAATTGAGCAAGAGTTGACCGATGGCTGGCGCATGCTGGGCACCCTGACACTGGAGGGGCATAGCGGTTACGCCTACCAGCATCTGTGGAATGCCATCAGCCGCACCGGTCTGGCGCTACTGGCGGGGCTGGTGGTCTTTACCCTGGTGATCTCCCTGGTGTGCAAACGCCTGCTGCATCCTCTGGAGCAGATCAACCTGCAACTGATCCGGATCCGCAAACACCAGTTCAACAGCACCCTGCCCACCCCCTGGTTGCAGGATCTCAAAGAGGTGGCGATCTCCATCAACCAACTGGTCTCCGAACGCAAACGGGATCTGTTGCAACAACGGCTCAAGATCACCCAGCTGGGCAAACAGCTGCCACTGACCCACCCGCTGCCGCTGCAAGGGCTAAGCCCGTTACCGGAAGGCGGGCAACTGCAAAAATTTGTCTCAACTCAAGGGGATATCGCGCTCTATCAGCGCTTCTTGCCCAACCAGCCCCTCGGTGCAGACAGCGATCTCGCGACTATCCAGACCGCTCTGCAACAGTGGCAGCACTCCCATATTGAGGGGATCTTGCTGCCCCTCTCCCTGCTCAATCATCCGCAATGGTCAGAGATCGCCCCCCTGCTGAGCCAGGGACGCGGCAAGACTCTGGATTGGCGCTGGGATGTGGCCACGTTCCCCGCCCACGGCCAGTCCACATTGGCCGCGCTACAGGAACAGGGGTGTGAGCTCGCCTTCAGCGCCATTCCCCTCAATGCAGATACCTTCAATCAACTTGACCCGCTCAACCCCATCTTTATCAGCTGCCAGCTGACCGATGCGCCGCTCTACTGGAATCTGCTCTCCCAGACCATGCATGCCGCCGGTTATACCCTGCTGGCGGAATCGGGAGAGTGCCGCGACATCGACACACTGCGGACCTGGGGTATCGATGGTTATGCCAGGGAGGCGCAATCATGAAAAAGCTCGCCATACTGTTGCCCCTGCTGTGGCAACCCGGCCTGATGGCTGAAACCGTGACTATCGCCACCGGTGGTGAGCAGGGGATTTACCATCAGATAACCAAAGAGTTTTGCCGGCTGGCCCATGAGGCCGATGAACAACTTGAGTGCAAGCTACAAGCCACATCGGGTTCAATAGAAAACCTGCAGCGACTGAAGAGCGGCGAGACCTCCTACGCCATGGTGCAGTCCGACTGGCTGTATCAGGCCAGCAAGGGCTTGGGCCCTTTTGCCACACAGCCGCAACCTGAGCTGCGCGCCCTGTTTGCCACCCATGCCGAGCCCTTCACCATAGTGATCCGTGCCGATGGCGATATCACCTCACTGGAACAGCTCAAGCTCGCCCCCATCGACATGGGGTTGAAGAGCTCGGGCACCCGCCAGACGGCGCTGGCCCTGTTCAACATCTTGGGAGCGAAAGAGCAGGACCTCGACCTGAAGAGCATGGCCAACCTGCCGGATGCGCTCTGCAGCAAGCAGATCGATGCTTTTGCACTGGTTATGGGGCACCCGAACCGGATCGTGCTGGATACTGCCAAGCGCTGCCCCGTCAGCTTTCTTGCCATAGAGGGAGCCACCCGGGATCAGTTGCTCAAGGGTGTCAGTTACTACCAGCGCAGTCAGGTGCCCGCCCGCATCTACCCTGGCAATCTGAAAGCGACGCCAACCTTTGCCATCGCCGCCACCCTGGTCACCAATGCCGCCATGCCGGAAGCGTCTGTCTATCGCCTGACCAAGGCCATGCTGACCCAGCAGACCAAGTTCAATGAACAGACTTATGGCTATGCCAATATGTTTCACCGGGCGCGCAATAAAACCGGCCCGGTGCTGAGCATTGAACAGCATCCGGGCGCGGCAAAATATTTCGAGGAGTTGAAAGCGGCGGGCAAGCTATAGCTGACGACGGGGAGAGCGCAGTTGCTCGCTGGAGAAACGGGTCTTCATCGATGTCCACTGCGCCAACCGATCGGCACTCCCCGCCAGCGTCCCTTCCCGGCGTGACTTCATGATCCAGATGCTTTTGGCATCGAAGCTGTAAACGGGGATGAGATCGGTACGCTTGCTACCGGGCAGGATCCGGCTGTTGATGTTGTCGAGCACCAGCGGGTCAGATTTGGGGGTCGGGAAGTAGAGCGTCACCATGTGAAACTGGTTGTATTTGACTGCCTTGACATAAGCCAGCCGCAGCCTCTTCTCATCTACCCCCAGCTCCATCAGGGTGTAGTACTTGGCGATGCTGTAATCCTCGCAATCCCCCCCGCGGGCACCGATGAACTCCAGCGGATTGGCCCAATAATCCTCATCCCCCCACAACCTGGGATCCTCGCTGTAGGTCAGATTGTTGAAGTAGTTGTTCACCAGCTCGATCTTCTGCTGGTCGGTCGTGCCCGCTCTGGGGGCCAGCAGGCGAGAAAAAGCCTCGGCCCGCTGAATGGCGCGGCCACCATACACTTCCTGCAGCTTGGCCCGCAGGTCCGGACTGGCAATGTACTCGGAGAGACGCGATGCCTGCACACTGGCGCAACATAGCGCCAGGGTGCAGGCCGGGATCAACAACCATTTCATACCAGACACTCCATGTCAGATGCTGGAGGTCAGTATAGTCCGTCCGGATGAGAGGCTCAGCCGGTGATCAGCGACACTGGGCGAATGCGTCAGCCAGTTGCTGCATGAATTGGGGATAACCATCCGGGCCGAGCGGCACCTGTTCACCCACCTCATCCAGCAACAGCACCTTGGCACCGGTATTGCGTGCCACCGATTCGATCACTGCCGGTGAGAATTGCGGCTCGGCATAAATGCAGCTCGCCTGTTTCTCTTCCAATGCCTTGCGAATATCCACCAGCGTCTTGGCACCCGGGCGACGCTCCGGACTCACGGTGAAGTGACCTTTTGAACTCATGCCGTAGTGGCGCTCCCAGTAGCCATACGCCTCGTGGAAGACAAAGTACCCCTTCTGGTTCACCGCCTTCATCTGGCCGGCAATCACCTTGTCCTTGGCATCCACCTTGGCATCAAATGCCGCGAGGTTGGCGTCATAGCGGGCCTGATTGGCCGGATCCAGCTTGCCCAATTCGCTTGCGATCGCCTTGGCAATCACCTTGGCCTGCGTCGGGCCAAGCCAGATATGGGGATCGACCCCTTCGTGATGATGCCCCTCATGCCCTTCATGCCCTTCGTCATGGTCGCCGTGCTCGTGGGCAGCGTGGTCATGATCATGCGCATCATGATCATGGGAGTCATGGCTATCCTGAGTCGCGTAGTTGAACAGCGGCATCCCCTCAACCTGAGTCAGAGCCAGAGCATGGGGATGGTTGGCCAGCGGCTTGGCCATGAAGCCTTCCAGCTCGGGGCCGACCCATACCACCAGATCGGCACTGTTGATGCTGCGAATATCGGAGGGACGCAGGGAAAAATCGTGGGGAGAGGCACCGGTCGGCAGCAATACCTTGGGCTCGCTCACCCCGTCAGTGATCGCCGCAGCGATGAAGCCAAGAGGCTTGATGGTGGTCAGTACCTCAATGGCACGAACAGGCAAACTCACCGCCAGCAGGGCAGTGAAAAGCGCAATAATTCTCATTGATGAATCTCGTCAGGGGGTGAGTATGTGATAATATAACAGCCTTTTTTGTTATATTATAACTCTCACTGGCTGTAAACCCCGGAGTTGTCATGAGCCAACTGGTAGAGCTGAAAGAGGTCTCTCTCTCGTTTGATGGACGCTCTGTGCTCGACAAGGTCTCCTTTACCCTCAATAAAGGCAAAATCACCACACTAGTCGGCCCCAACGGGGCGGGCAAGAGCACCCTGAGCAAGCTGGTACTCGGCCTGCTCACGCCGGATTCGGGCAAGATCACCCGCAACCGCGACCTGCGGGTCGGCTATGTGCCCCAGCGCCTCTATCTGGATCCCACCCTGCCGCTGACGGTGCGCCGCTTCCTGCAACTGGGCAAAAACAGCCGCCTCTCCATCGAGGAAGCGCTGGCCCGGGTGGGCGCAGAAGGATTGCTTGAGAACCGGATGCAAAAACTCTCCGGTGGCGAGATGCAGCGGGTACTGCTGGCCCGCGCTCTGCTGGTTAAGCCCGAGCTACTGGTACTGGACGAACCGGTTCAAGGCGTGGACATCACTGGCCAGATCGAGCTCTACGCCCTGATCGGTCAGCTCGCCGCCGAGTTCAATTGCGCCGTGCTGATGGTCTCCCACGACCTGCATCTGGTGATGGCCAGCACCCACGAGGTGATCTGCCTCAATCGCCATGTCTGCTGTCATGGCGAGCCGGAAAGCGTGGCGCGCCACTCCGAATTTGCCCGTCTGTTCGGGCGACCGGAGCAGGAGGTGCTGGCGGTCTATACCCACCATCACCACTGCGACGGCGAACACCATCATCATGAACCGCAGGCCCCCGTCATCCGCCTGCCTTCTCGCAACAACGCTCACAGCAAATAGCGCAAGCAACAGGACATTCAAGTGGACAGCTTTCTGTTATACGCCCTCGCAGCCGGTCTCGGTATCGCCCTGCTGGCCGGCCCCCTCGGCAGCTTCGTGGTATGGCGCAAGATGGCCTATTTTGGCGACACCCTCTCCCATGCCTGTCTGTTCGGCATCGCACTGGGCATTCTGCTGCAGGTCGATCTCACTCTGGCGGTGGTGGTCTGCTGCCTCGCCATGGCGATGCTGCTGGTGATCATGAGCCGCAACCAGCAGGTCGCGACCGATACCCTGCTCGGCATTCTGGCTCACAGCGCCCTGTCCCTCGGTCTGGTTACCTTGAGTTTTATGGATAACGTGCGGGTGGATCTGATGGCCTACCTGTTTGGCGACCTGCTCTCGGTACAACCGATGGATCTGCTCTGGATCTATGGCGGTGGCGCGCTGGTGCTGCTCACCCTGTGGCGGTTGTGGGATCCCCTGCTCTCCATGACCATCTCGGAAGAGCTGGCGCGGGTAGAGGGGATCCGGGTCGATGTGCTGCGCTGCGTCTTGATGCTGCTGATCGGGCTGGTGATCGCCGTGGCGATGAAGTTTGTCGGCGCACTGATCATCACCTCCCTGCTGATCATCCCCGCCGCCACCGCCCGCCGCTTCAGCCAGACACCGGAGCAGATGGCCGGCTTTGCCGCGCTGATCGGCTGCCTCGCCGTGCTCGGCGGGCTGACGCTCTCATGGTATCAAGACACCCCGGCTGGGCCCTCGGTCGTCGTCTGCGCCACCAGCCTGTTTGTGCTGAGCCAGTTCAAGAAAGCCTGATAACCCGAGCAATTACAGCGGCATACTCTGCCGTGTCTCCATCATCAGCCACTGGCGCAACCGACTGATGGCGGGCTCATGGGCCCGCGAGCGCTTGCAGGTAAAGTAGAAGGCATCCCCCGTCTCCAGTTGGTGTACCGGCAAGGCCACCAGCTGGGGATCATCGGGCCGCAGCATGTAGTCATTCACGAACGCCACCCCCTGATCCCAGGCCGCCGCCTCCATCGCCAGCAGCACATGGCTGAAGTGGTGCATCCGCGCCTCGTCCGGAATAACCAGCCCACCCGCCTTGGCCCAGCGCTGCCAATCCTCGCCCCGCGCCTTGTAGATGGACTGCACCGACAACAGCGGCAGCTGCCAGATGGCGCCCGGCCACTCTCCGCTGACCTGCTGCAACAGACGGCGGCTGCAGACCGGAAAGAGCCGCTCCTGATAGATAAGATCGTGACAGTAGCCACGCCCGTGGGGCGACACAGTGATAAAACAGTCCGCCACCCGATCGGAGAGCTCGGGGTCTTCCGCCACCATCTCCAGACTCAAATCCAGCTCGGGGTAGAGTTGGCGTAACCCAGCCAGACGGGGGATCAGCCACTTCACCGCAAACGAGCTGTAGACCGCAAGCCGGACTCGCATCTCGCCACCACCGCGCAGTTGCTCGCTGCTCTGGGCAATCTGGCTGAGCCCGGCGGCAATCCCCTCGAAGTAACTCTCCCCTTGTGGCGTCAGCGAGAGCAGCCGCCCCTGACGCAGCAGCAAACGCTCACCCAGAAAATCCTCCAGCAGGCGGATCTGGTGGCTGACCGCGCTCTGGCTGACGTTCAATTCAAGGGCGGCGCGGGAGAAGCTGAGCAGCCGGGCGACCACTTCAAAATATTGCACGGCACGCAGGGGGGGCAGCTTCATTATCTAAATATCTCATGAGTGGTCATTTTTTATCATTTTACTGGATAACGGCCCCCGCGCTACCCTCCCCTCATCTGAAGTAGGAGGTGGTATGAATGCAGTAGGGATAGGCATCCTTTATCTGGTGCTGGGCAACATGGTGGCGGTCTTTTCCGATGCACTGGTCAAGGTACTGGAGCCGGATCAGCCCATCTTCCAGTTTGTCTTTTTTCGCCAACTCTCGGCCGCCCTTCTGCTGATGCCCTGGCTGCTCTGGTCATGGCGCCGCAACCCGCCGGTGGCCATCAAGTGGCACCTGCTGCGGGCCCATATCTGGGCGGTTGGCGTCTGCCTGATGGTGGTCGCCCTCACCCGCTTGCCGCTCGCTACCGCCAATGCCCTCTTCTATGCCGCGCCGCTGATGATGGTGCCGCTGGCGGTATGGATGGCGGGAGAGGCGATCTCGCGCCAGAAGGTGCTGACCGCGCTGCTCGGTTTTATCGGGGTGCTGATCGTGCTGCGCCCGACCGAGGTGAACTGGGCCGCGCTGGCGGCGCTCGGGGTGGCGCTCTCCATGGCGCTCAACAACCTGCTGATCAAGCGGATCCCGCTCAAGCAGCCCATCGCCCAGACCCTGTTCTTCACCAACGTGCTGAGCATGCCCTTCATTCTGGCGCTGGCATTGTGGGAAGGGGGCGACTGGCAGTGGCAGATGTGGTGGCCGGCTTTTGGCTCCTCGGCGCTGATCATGGTCTATGCGGGCTTGTGCGTGGTGGCCTATCGCAAGGCGGAGGCGAGCAAGATCGCCTCGGCGGAGTACACCGGTCTGCTGATGGCGGTGGCCATCGGGGTGTGGCTGTTTGACGAGCAGCCGGGCCTGCCGCTGCTGCTGGGGTGCCTCTGCATCATCTTGCCGCTGGTCGCCATGGCCCGCAGCAAACCCAAACCGCTGGCCGAACCGGCTGTTTAACCGTTCAGGGTCGCTCCAGCAAAGGGGCGACCCTTTGCTGCAAATGGGGGACTATCTCCTGCTCGAACCAGGGATTCTTCCTGAGCCAGAGGGTGTTACGCGGGGAGGGATGCGGCAACGGCAGCCAGCCGGGGCCATAGTCGGCCCAGCTACGCACCGTCTCGGTGAGCGACCCTTTGGCCGCCCCCCGCAAGTAGTAGGCTTGCGCATACTGGCCGATCAGCAGGGTCAGTTCGATGTTGGGCAACAGCATCAATACCTTGTCGTGCCAGGTGGGCGTGCACTCGGGTCTGGGTGGCAAATCGCCGGACTTTCCCCTGCCGGGATAGCAGAGCCCCATCGGCATGATGGCGATGCGCGACTCGTCATAAAAAGTGGTTTTATCAACCCCGAGCCACTGGCGCAGCCTGTCACCGGAGGGGTCATCCCACGGGATACCGCTGGCATGCACCCGGGTGCCGGGCGCCTGACCGATGATCAGCAGCCGGGCACTCTCGGCCCCGCGGATCACCGGACGAGGTCCCAGCGGCAGATGAGCCTCGCACAGACGGCAGGCCCTGATTTGCTCAAACAACGTATCGATTTGCTGCATGATGTTGATAGTACCAGCATTTCCCTGTTTTCCCTCTTGTGGAAACAGGGCGCGCCCCCTACTATCGCCATGGGTGTTTAATTTAATAAACGGACAATGATGAAAAACTGGCTAGGCACCGGCACCGCGACCCTCTCCTTCATCCTGTGGGGGATGCTGCCGCTCTATTATCAATTTATGCCCGAGGTCAACATGTGGGAGCTGATCTCCCACCGGGTGCTCTGGTCTGTGGTACTGCTGGGCGTCCTGTTTCTGGTGCTTGGCCACAAGGTGCCGTGGGCACAACTGCGCAGCGAGCCGCGCCAGCTCGGCCTCATTCTGCTGGCGGGGCCCGTGATGTCCATCAGCTGGTGCATGTTCACCTGGTGCCTCACCACCGGACAGGTGCTGACCACCAGCCTCGCCTTCTTTATGACCCCGCTGTTCAATATCGTATTCGCCGTCATCTTCCTTAAAGAGCGGCTCACCCCGCAAAAGCATCTGGCGGTCGCCCTGGCGCTGGCGGGGCTCGCCTACATGCTGTTTTGCTACGGCCAGCTCCCCTGGTTCTCCCTCATCATGGGGGCCAACTTCGCCTGCTACGGCCTTATCAAGAAGAAGATCCACTACGACACCGGCACCAGCCTCTATCTGGAAGCCATGGTGCAACTGCCCGTCGCGCTGATCATCATCGGCACGCTGGCGTGGCACGGGGAAGGGGCATTCGTGAACGGGGATCTGGCCGACAAGCTGTTACTGATGGGCAGCGCACCCGCCACCCTGCTGCCGGTGGGACTGTTCTGCTACGCGGTGGCGAGAACCCGGATGAGTACGGTGGGGTTGCTGCAATATATCGAGCCCAGCCTCGCCTTCCTGCTCGCCATCTACTGGTTTGGTGAGGCGCCGGACCCCATCAAGACAGTCGGTTTCGCCTTCGTCTGGTCGGGCTTGCTGGTGAGCCTGCTACCGCTACACCGGCTCAAGCGCCGCCCTCAGGGCGTACCGCGATAGGACTCCAGTACCTGGTGCCAGCGGGGATCCCGGTCCATCAGCTCGGCGATATCGTTGAGACGAGCATGGAGATCGGCACGGGATCTGGGCACCAGAATATGGCGGGTATAGCTGGATTGGGGAAAGGGCGAGACAAACAGCTTGCCCTCATAGGCCGGGACATGGGTGAAAAATGCGAGGGCCGACCCGGGCACCAGAGTCACATCGATGCGCCCGCGCACCAGCAGATCCAGATTGATCTTCACCTTCTTGGCATCGTGGCGCACCAGCTCCCCCCCGGCGGCCGCCTCATCGATCCCCTGGTAGCGATAGCCCTCCACCCCGCCAAACACCAGCCCCTTGAGGGAATCTGGCCCGCGATAAGTGATCGGCTTGTCGATGCTCGAGATCAGCTCGTTGGTGTCGCGCATCACCGGAAAGGTCCAGAGATAGCGCTCGCGTTGGGGATCCCCCACCCAGGCGGGATTGACCCAGACCACCAGACCGTCGAAGTCGGGATCCGACATCTCCAGCGCCAGCCGGGCGCGATTGACCAGCCAGAGCTCGATCCTGGGTTCCCCCTCCAGCTTTTCATTGAGATACTTGACCAGCTCGTGGCTCAACCCTGCCTCTCCACCGGTATTGAAGGGCGGATGCTGATGGTAATCGTAGAGACGGATCGTCTCCCCCTGAGCCGGGACCGACAACAGTAACCACAACCAGAACCAGACTCTCATCGCACCTCCTTGAGCTGCTTTGAGTTTGGCACAGAGACGTTGAATGAGAGAGTCCGCGACAACCACACCCGCGCCGCAACCACCCGAGCCTTCCCGCTGGTCTGTCTATATGGTGCGCACCGCCACCGGCCTGCTCTATACCGGGATCAGCACGGACCCACTGCGCCGCCTGCGCCAGCACCAGAGTGGCAAGGGCTCTCGCGCCCTGCGCGGCAAGGGACCGCTGACGCTGGTATGGCAGCAGGAAGTCGGTGAGAAGGGGGCGGCCCTGCGCATCGAATATCGCCTCAAGCAGCAGCCAAAATCCTTCAAGGAGCAGCTGATCCTGCACCCTGCGCTCTGGCAGAGCTGGAGCCCGCAATGGTTACCCGCAGCCACCCGGCCTTGAGGATGACAGGCAAAAAAAGGCCACTCAATGAGTGGCCGAAAAGGGGAAATCAGGGAGCACCACACAACGTCTTGCACAACCTCAGGCGGGTTAGAGGTAGGTATTGGAGCGCTTGCTGCGGTTGCTGATCAGCCAGCAAACCGCCAGCACCAGCAGCAACCAGGGGGCCAGCTTGATGATCAGAGCAAGCATGCCACCCAGCGCCCCAAGCAGCACAAACAGGCCGCTCACCAGCAACATGGCCACCAGGGTAAAACCGGTCAGTGCCATGACCAGCAGCACCACCAGCAAGATGAAAAATTCCAGCATAACTTGCTCCTTATCAGTACCTTGTCTGCCGGCTGGGCAACCCTTCGGTCAATCCAGCCAGCGCTTCAATTCATAACGGGGCGGCATCACCAGCACCGCCAGCAGATAGGCGGCCAGTGCCAGCGGTGGCATCAGGATCAGGGCGAGCAGTGCCACCACCCGCACCGTGACTCTGGAGACCCCCAACCGCCTGGCAATACCGGCGCAGACCCCGGTCAGCTTTCGATGCACCAGATCCTTGGGCCAGGGGCTCATGATTACACCTCCGCCTTCTGGCCTTTGAGGCGAGCCAGCTCGCGCTCGATCTCGTCATTGAGCTCCAGCTCGCGGAACTGGGCCTCCAGCGAGGGATTCTGCCCCAGAGTGGCCGCCTCCAGCTGGGCTTCCAGCTGATCGACCCGGCCCTGAAAACCGTCAAAACGGGCCATCAACTCGTGCATGCGCTGGTTGCCTACCTGAGCACGGGCACGAATGCGGCTGTGGGCCGTCTGCTCGCGCAGGGTCAGCAGTTTCTGCTTCTCGCGCGCCTCGGTCAGCTTGGCCGCCAGTCGCTCGCTGTCGGCGGTGAGCTGGGCCAGCACCTCGGCCACCCGGGCCTTGTCCTGCTCCAGCTGTTCACATTTCTTGGCCTCCGCCAGCTTCTCGGTGAGGGCGGCACGGGCCAGATCCTCACGCCCTTTCTGGATGGCGAGTTCGGCCTTGGCCGACCACTCCAGGATCTGCGCCTGCAACGCCTGCTGGTGACGTTCCAGCTGTTTCTGTTCGGCAATCACCCGAGCGGCCTGGGTACGCATCTCGACCTGCACCTGCTCCATCTCTTCGATCATCAGGCGCAGCATCTTTTCCGGCTCTTCACTCTTGTCGAGCAGGCTGTGCAGGTTGGCATTAATCACGTCGGTCAGGCGGCTGAATACGCTCATGGTCTGGCTCCTTGTTGATGGGATGGCTATCTCTTCCCATTACATTACAAGAGCCGTGCCAAGAAAAATTATTGTTGTTTTACATATAGATGGGGATTTATTGAGGAAATTCAAGAAGGGTTTGTTGGTGAAAATAGCCAACCAAGTGGTGATTTTCACCAACAAAAAAGGGAGCCGGTGGCTCCCTTGTCGATTCAGCTGCGCTATCCATCAAGCGGCGTGGCTGTGGCCCAGCTTGCTGTCCAGTTCGGCCAGCTTGGCCTCCATCCGGGCACGGCAGGTGTCGGAGAGATCGCGAATGCCGCTGGCACCGTGCTCCTTGCTACAGACCGGCGCCATCACCTCCACCAGCACTTCGCCGTTGTCCCAGCGATTGAGGTCGATCTGACCGAAGTAGCTGGAGCAGACGATGGGCACCACCGGCACTTCCGCCTGCACCGCAGTGTGGAAAGCGCCCGCCTTGAACGGCAGCAGACCGCGACCCTTGGAGCGGGTCCCTTCCGGGAACATCCAGATGGAGGTGCCGCGATTCTTGATGCGATCCACTACCTGACCGATGGTGCCGATGGCACGGGAGCGGTTGGAGCGGTCGATCAGCACGTTGCCGGAGAGCCAGAAGATAAGGCCGAACAGGGGCAGCCAGAGCAGGCTCTTCTTGCCTACCGCCACCACACCAGGCTGCACCGCACCGGTCACGGTGAAGATGTCGAAGTTGCTCTGGTGGTTGCAGACGTAGACCGCCGGGCCGACCGATTTGACCTCCTCGGCCACCGTCACCTTGACTCGCAGCCCGATCAACGGGCAGACCGCGTGATACATGCGGGCGAAGACGTAGACGTTGTTGGGATGACGCGGACGAACCAGACAGAGCAGCAGGCCGAACAGGAACCAGAAAATGAGCAGCAGACCAAGCAGCAGCACACGGGCAATTTTGAGCATCGAACACCTCGAGTTTTAACTCGGCGCAGTATACTGATCCCCCTTTTAGCGAACAAGCGTTCGCCAGACAGAACTGACCACCCCGCATCGCGCATATGGTCTTATCGAATCCCGCTGACTTGCTCCTGTCATTAATGATCGATAGGATATGCACCATTCAACAGGGTAGGGCGAGCATGATTTTGCGACAACGCGTGGCGACAAGACTCCTGCTGCTGGTCTGCATTCTGGTGCTCAACTGTGCGGCCCAGCCGCTGGCCCGGCTAGCCCAACTCGATCAGGCCCTCAGCTGTCAGGCACTGCCTGTGCCGAGCGCCGCGACGGATCAAGAGGATGCCAAACCGGCCAGCCCGCAGCCCACCAGTTGCCAGCTCAATGGCAAGTGGCTGAGCGCCGCTACCCTGCTCTGCGTTGAACAGATCTTCTTTGCCATCGCCTTCGTGATGGCCCTGCTGGCGCCGCTGTCGCGCCGCTCACCCGCGTTGCCCCCACCTCGGAACATATCTCCGCCTGAACGGCGACTGCATCTTACTCTCTGTGTCTGGCGAGAATGAGTTAGCCGCGGTTTACCCCCCTAACTTCCATTTTCAAGAGACAGAAAAATGTCAAACATCATCAAGACGGCCCTGTTGATGGGCGGTCTGCTGTGGCAATCCATGGGATTGGCCAGCGACACCGGCTGGCTTGCCAGTCCCCGGAACGATCACGCAAAAGTGCGGCTGCAAGCCGACGCCCGTGATCCCGCCCAAACGCGCGTGCTGCTCAGCCTGGCGCTCGAATCCGGCTGGAAAACCTATTGGCAGAACCCGGGGGAAGGCGGCATTGCCCCTGAAATATTCTGGGATGACCCTCAAGCGGCGCAGCAGTGGCATTGGCCCGTACCGGAGCGGTTTGAGGTCAGCGGCATCTCGACCCAGGGCTATCAGAAGGCCGTCAGCCTCCCCATCACGCTTGCCCACAGCCGCCGCGAGGCGCTGACGGGCACCCTGCGCCTTTCAACCTGTAGCAATGTCTGCATCCTGACTGACTACCCCTTCACCCTGGCGCTGGATGGCACTGCGCCGGAAGGGTTCGACTTTGCCTACGCCCAGGCGATGAGCAAGCTGCCACAAGCCATGCCGGAGACCGTCATCCTCAAAGCGGGTTATCAGCAAAACCAGCTGCAGCTGACTGCCGACAACCCGCAGGGCTGGCAGGATCCGCAGATTTTCCTCCAGCGGCTGGAGGGCGCCGAATTTGGCAAACCCGAGCTGGAGGTGCAAGACAACACCCTGATCGCCCGCATTCCGGTCAGCGATGGCTGGCAGGGCGATGCGCCCGACATCCGTAACCAGCCACTCGGCTTGGTCCTGGCCAACGGTGAACAGGCTTGGCAGAGCGAACTCGAGATAGGTGACCCGCTGACCCTGCCGAGTCAGGGCCACTCGCTGCTCTGGCTGCTGGGCGCCGCCCTGTTGGGTGGCCTGATCCTCAATCTGATGCCCTGCGTGCTGCCGGTGCTGGCACTGAAGTTGGGATCGGTGTTGCAGCTGGAAACCCGTGAGCGCCGTCCGGTTCGCCTGCAATTTCTGGCGGCCAGTGCCGGGATCATCGCCTCCTTCTGGATGCTGGCAGCCATGAGCAGCCTGCTGCGCGCCACGCAAGGCGCCGTCGGTTGGGGCATCCAGTTCCAGAGCATCTGGTTTATCGGCTTTATGGTGGTGGTGACGGCGCTGTTCTGCGCCAACCTGCTGGGGCTGTTCGAGATCCGGCTGCCCAGCCATCTCAGCACCCGCCTCGCCACCAGCGGTGGCAACGGCCTCGGCGGCCACTTCCTGCAGGGGAGCTTCGCCACCCTGCTGGCGACCCCCTGCTCGGCCCCCTTCCTTGGCACCGCGGTCGCCTTTGCACTGGCGGCGCCACTCGGTCAGCTGTGGCTTATCTTCACCGCGCTTGGCCTCGGCATGAGCCTGCCCTGGCTGCTGATCGCCGCCTTCCCCCGTCTTGCGCTCTGGCTGCCGAAGCCGGGCCGCTGGATGGGGCGACTGCGCATGCTGCTCGGCCTGATGATGCTGGGATCCAGCCTCTGGCTGCTCAGCCTGCTCGGCAACCATGTCGGCCAATTCTGGATGCTGATCCTGATGGCGCTGATGCTGGCCGCCCTGCTGCTGGCCGTCGTGTGGCGCCATGGCATTCGGGGCGTGACCCTGGGGTTGGCGCTGGGCTGCTTGCTGGGCGGGACCCTGCTGCTGGGCGGCGCCTTTACGATGGAAGGAAAGCCCCAGCGAGATACCGTCAACTGGCAGCCGCTCACGGAGCAAGCCATCCAGGATGCGCTGGCCCAGAACAAGCGGGTCTTTGTCGATGTCACCGCCGACTGGTGCATTACCTGTAAAGCCAACAAATTCAACGTACTGCTGCGAGATGACGTACAAAACGCCCTGAGCGCCCCCGATGTGGTGGCCCTGCGCGGGGACTGGAGCCGCCCCTCTGCCAGCATCGCCGACTTCTTGCGCCAACGCGGTAGCGTGGCCATTCCCTTCAACCAGATCTACGGGCCCGACCTGCAGGGTGGCGAGATCCTCTCGCCCCTGCTGGACCGCCCGACCCTGCTTGCCACCCTGGCGCAAGCAGGCATTGCCACTTCTCAAGGAGACACCAAATGAAATCAACCCTGAGCGCCCTGCCCCTGCTGGCCTCTCTCTGTGCCACGCTGCTGGCTCCGGCTCTGCACGCCGCCCCCTTCACCCCGGAGCAGGAGGCGCGCATCAAGGAGCTGATCCGCGAGACCCTGATCGCCAACCCCAAGATCCTCGACGAGGCGGCCGAATCCTGGGAGAAGCAGAACGCGGCCGCCCAGCAGGCGCAGCTTGGCAACTTCATCAAGGGCAACAAGGATGTGCTGTTCAACAGCGCCACCAGCCCGCGCCTCGGCGCCAAGAATCCCAAGCTGACCCTGGTGCTGTTCACCGACTACAACTGCCCCTACTGCAAGCAGTTCGATCCCCAACTGACCAAACTGCTCAAGGCCTATCCGGATGATCTGGGGCTGGTAATCAAGCTGCTGCCGTTCAAGGGGCAGACCTCCGCCAAGGCGGCCCAGTACAGTCTGACCCTGTGGCAGCAGGATCCCGCCCGCTTCCTCACCCTGCACGACAAGCTGATGAGCAAGCAGGGGATGCTGACCGAGGCAGACATCAACAAGACGCTGGCGGCCACCGGCAATGTGGCGCTCAAACCGGAGGGCAAGGCGACCGAGGAGCTGCGCAATAGCCTGCGCATCGGCACCATTCTCGGGGTACAGGGCACACCGGCGACCCTGATTGGCAACCAGCTGGTGCCGGGCGCCATCCCCTACGAGGAGCTGGAGCAACTGGTGCAGGCCGAACTGGCCAAGCTGGGGTAAGGGATGACAACAATCAATCCTCAATCCCGCTGGCGACGCTGGGGCAAGGAGGCACTCTGGCTGCTGCTGATGGCGCTGGTTATCTCGACCCTGCTGGATCTGTGGCGCAGCCCGACCCTGCCTGAAGGGGCGATGAGCGCCCCCGTCACCCTGCAGGATGGCATCAGCACGGATCTCGCTACCTTAAGTCAGGGCAAGCCGCTGCTGGTCTACTACTGGGCCAGCTGGTGCGGCGTCTGCCGTTTCACTACCCCGACCGTGCAACAGCTCTGGCAAGAGGGTGAAAACGTGCTGACGGTGGCACTGCGCTCCGGCAATTCGGAGCAGTTAGGCAAGGGGATGGGCAAGAAGGGACTCACCTTTCCGACCCACAACGACGAGTCGGGCGATCTGGCCGCCAAGTGGCAGGTGGGCGTCACCCCGACCGTCCTCGTCATCAAGGATGGCAAGCTGGTGAGCAGCACCACCGGCTGGAGCTCGAAGTTGGGCTTGCAGCTGCGGCTCTGGTGGGCGTCACTCTAGCCACGCAACATAGTTGCTTTCAACATGGCCATCCCTACCGGATGGCCATTTTTTCATCGCCTTCCCGTACGCGGCCCTTGCACTGGCCAGACCGACTGGCAACAATAGACGCTCAACTGACACCTCTTCATCCCGCCCCTTAATTCGTCGCCCAATTCATCGCTTTGGGGGGCCGTTTCCGTTAAAATGACGGGTTTTTGCCGTGCCTGGTTTGCCAATCCCCACCATCAGGCACCCGCAGTATGAATCCGATGATGCCAGTGATGCAGGATCTGCCATGAACAACTACTTTCGGGTGCTGGGCGTCAAGTCCAACGCCAACGAAAACGACATCAAAAAAGCCTATCGCCGGCTGTCGAACCAGTACCACCCCGATAAGCTGTTAGGGGCGAGCGAAGAAGAGCGAGAGCTGGCAGCCATCAAGCTGCACCAGGTAAAGCAGGCCTATGAAGTGCTGTCCGACCCGAAACAGCGCGCCGCCTTTATCAAGGATTTCAACAACGTTATCGTGACCGATCCCGCTGCTGCCATGCAGGAGATGTGGGATCAGTTCTACCCCTGATGCCAACGCAGGAAAGAAGAGCCACTATGCAAAAAAAATGGGATCAGGCGCGTATCAAAGCGCTGATAAGTGACGCGAGCGAGAACATCGAATCCTACCGGGATCAGGATGACCCCAAGGCGCTGGAACAGTTCACCGGCCAGATGAAGACCCTGCTGCTGGCCGATATGAGCATGCTGGAGTTTATGCCCGAATACCTGCCGCTGGCCCTCTATGGCCGGGTGCAGTTCCCGGCCAAAACCAAGCCCGAGTGGAACAAATGGCTCACCGGCGGCGTACAACCCTCATGGGATGAATTCAAGGTGTCGGTGGCGTTCAACAATGCCGACCTGCCGCTGGTCAAGGCGGTACGGGCCCAGAGCGAAGATCAGCTGATCGAAGCCTGCGCCGTGCTGTTCCAGCTCGACAACCCGCTGCCGCGCGGTGGCCGCCGTGCCGATGACGACTATGAACTGCGTGACGACGAAGATGAAGACGGGGAAGATGCCGACGCCGACTACAACGGTGATGGTGACGACGACGGCGATCAGGATATGTACGACGAAGTACGTTTCTAATTGGGGCAACGCATGAACAACAGTCTGATAGAAATTACCGCCATCGAGATCAAAGAGCTGGCCGTTATCGAGCCGAAGCAGGCCAGCGAAAAGTTCGAGCTGATCGCCAAGACCATGTCCGATGAGCAGCTGGGCGAAGTCATTGAACAGATCGATATCGTCACCCTGACCCAGATCAACGGCCAGCATGACATGTCCTTCCCCTCCATCATCGCGGAGCTGATGACCCCGGAGCGGATCCGCGACATCGTCTGCCAGCAGCCGCTCTATTGGGAAGAGGCGATCAAAAACAACGCCGAAGAGCTGCAACAGCACACCTTCGACTTCCTCAACTACCTGATCCGCACCCAGGATAGCGAAACGAAGCAGCGGGAGATCCTCGAGTGCGTCGCCGATGATCCGGCCGGTCTCTTCTACCTCGCCATCCCCTTTATCGAGTTCTACCGTGGCGACCGCTACGAGGATGAAGAAGGCTTCCACGACCCCCTGCACGCCGAAGAGGAAGATCTGGAAGAGGCGCTCTCCTACAGCAACCGCCAGCAGAGCGAAGATGCCCACGACTACGCGCTGGATGACCCGCGCAGCCTGTTGATGCTGATCCGCGAGCTGACCCCCGAAGTGGAGAAATCCATCAAGGCGTTGCTGCGCAACGAGCACTCCAGCTGGGAAGGGATCATCAACAAGTTCGCCAGCGAGCTGGTGATGCAGGCCAAAGAGAAGAACAAGGTCGAGGACGAGTACGCCGAAGTCGACGACATGTTCAGCTTTCTGGATTGAGGAACCCCGCAATGCAACTAGTGATACGCGACGTCAATCAAGGCCCCTTTCTCACTCAGGTGCTGCGCTTTGGCCGCGAAAACGAACTCTTGAGTCAGCAGCAGCTCGCCGCCATCAAGGGCAAGGCGGTGCTGATGAGCCTGAAGTTCGCCGACAAGTACTACAACAAGTACAAGATGCACCTGCTGGAGCAGGCCGCCCACGACGTGATCGGCGTGGTGAGCCTCGGCCTGCAGGAGCTCTCCCAGCGCGACACCACTAAAGCGCTCGCACTGCTGCAAGCGCCGGAAGGGCCCATCAAGCCGTTCCAGAAAGGGTGGTCGATGCTGATCTCCGTCAGCAGCAAGCAGCCCGGCGGCAACAACCTCTTTGGGGATGTGGACGCCCGCCTGCTGGACAAGATCTCCAGCCCGCCGGACGTGGAAGAGTGGCAAGGGTGGCAGGAGTACGAAAAAGCGCTGGCCGAGCATAACAAGGCCCGCCTGATGACCCTGCTGGATCAGCACTGCTTCGCCTGCGAAAACGACCACCCGACCATGGAAGACAAGCTGGCCGAAGCGCTGCTCTACCGCATTCTCTGCGGCAATGGCAGCGGCGCCGCCAAACTCAAGGTGAAGCAGGATCTCAAGCGCAAACTGGCGCGGGAGATTGAGCTCAACGAGGCGTGGTACGACACCGACTATCTGGCCGCCCAGCTGGAGCTGCTGCTGGCAGAGCTGCCGGGCGAACTGATCGCCGGTCTGCGTCAGGATCTCAGCAAGGGGTTTGTCCCCAACCTGCTGCACACGCTGGGCTTTGTGCGCCAGTACCAGCTGCTGCAAAAAGAGAACGCCTCGCCGGAGAAGCTCGACAACTTCGAGATGCGCGCCGGTCTCAAGCACCCGCTGCTCGGCTGGCCGCTCTACCACGACTTCTAGGGCCGCTTTCGTCGCCCCTTCAACCTGTCGCACCACAACGCCCGGCCCGCCGGGCGTTGTTATATCAGGCGACAAGCACCTCCCCTCACCCTGACCCTCTCCCCAGCAGAGAGGGAACACACGCCAACCACCTCGGGCCGCCCCTTTCCCCCCGATATTTATTCACTCAACGCTTGCAGATGAATAAATGATATGCGACGCAACAGCCGGGTTGTCGTGACGTGATGGGGTAATAAACGGGATGGAGATCGCACCACACCGCAGAAATTGGCATAAAAAGACCGACAAGATCACATCAAACGTACCGCAATCGCATGGTAAATCGAGCTAAAATCACGGTCTCGCCCGCATAAAAAGGCGGAATAGATCAATAAAAAGCAATTAATCGCGCCGGATTAAATTTAAGGTCTGGCAATTTGATCGGGCAGGTCGCTAAATGACAGACCAGCCTTGAAACCAGCATGGAAGCGCCAAAGGCTAGCCGGCAGCAGACCGGTACGCTCTCAGGATGAGTTGTGATTTTCTCTTCTCACAGGAGACAGACCGTGAGCGCTTCGACACCACACCCTCATCACGCCGCCGTCCCACCCGGCTCAGGCGCCCTGTTCTTTATTCAGACCTTCGCCACCCTGGGTTTTGCCGTGCTCTACTCCACTTTGGTGCTCTACGCCACCAAGCGGCTCGGCTTTAGCGAATCCCAGGCCAACGCCATGATGGGGATCTTCGGGGCCTTCAACTACGGCCTGCACCTGTTTGGCGGCTACCTCGGCGGGCGTTACCTCAGTAACCGCAACCTGTTCGTGATGGGGATGGTGTTGCAGGTGATCGGCTGCTACCTCATCGCCGAGATGGGCATCACCGGCCTCTACTGGGGGCTCGCCATGTTCCTCACCGGCAGCGGTCTCAACGTCACCTGCCTCAACATGATGCTGACCCAGCGCTTCGCCCCGGACGATCACCGCCGCGAGAGCGCCTTCTTGTGGAACTACGCCGGGATGAATCTGGGCTTCTTTATGGGCTTCTCGGTGGCGGGCTACTTCCAGCTCACCGAGGATTACCGCACCCTGTTCCTGTTCGCCACCCTCGGCAACGTGCTGGCCATCATCGCCACCCTGTTCTTCTGGCCGATTCTGGCGGATATCAACACCCCGCTGCGTCATATCAAGGGGCGCGGCTTCTACCTGCGGATGCTCGGCGGCCTCGCCATTCTGGCGCTGCTGGTGCCCGCCCTGCGTCTGCTGCTGACCCACGCCAGCTTTAGCGGCAGCTTCGTGCTGATGCTGGGGGCAGTGGTGCTGGTGCTGCTCTGCGTGATGACCGCCCGCCACCCGGACGCCGCCGAGCGCAGCCGCATGGTGGCCTACCTGATCCTCGCCCTTGGCTCCCTGATCTTCTGGTCGCTCTACCAGCTGGCGCCCATGGGGCTGATGCTCTTCTCCGAGCACAACATCAACCTCAACGTGTTCGGGCTGCGGGTCGCTCCCCAGTGGATCCAGAACATCAACACCCTCGTCATCGTCATCGGCGGCCCGCTGATGGCGCTGCTGTTCAAACGGCTGCGCGAGCAGGGCTGGAATATCGATATCCCCTCCCAGTTTGCCGCCTCGCTGTTCTGCATGGGATTGGGGATGCTGGTACTGCCGATCGGCATCCATCTGGCGGGGGCCGACGGGCTGGTCGCCTTCAAGTGGATCGCCATCAGCTATGTGCTGCAGAGTCTGGGCGAGCTGCTGATCTCCCCTATCGGCTACGCCATGATTGGCAAGCTGGCCCCCGCCAACCTGCAAGGTTTGATGATGGGCTGCTGGATGATGGTGACTGGCGTCGCCTCGGTGCTGGCGGGCTATGTCTCCGGCGCCATGCCGCAAAATATCGGCAGCACCCCGCTCGCCACTAACCCGGGTTACAGCTCGGTATTCAATATGCTGGGCTGGGGCTCGCTGGCGGGCGGCGTGGTGTTGTTGCTGCTGGTGCCCCGCCTGCGCCAGCTGATCGCCTCGAAGATCACCCCGCCACCGGCAGGAGCTGCCATTCCCGTCTGATCGGGTGCGGGCCAGCCATTTCACTGGCCCCTACCAGCGCGAACGGTTGAATCAGCAACGCTACTGCTAATGCAAAGGGTCCCGCCATCATAGATGTCGGGGCCCTCTCTTTTGGCGGGATGGATAGCTTTTTTCAGGCTGGCAGAGTGGCGCCTGTGATGATTTTTGCACCAAAGAAACCAATCCATTTTTAGCTGTTGCGCCAATGAAACAATCCAGCACATCAAGGCATAGGGGTAATCTGCGCAGCCCATTGCAGCGGCAACCTCGCGGGGTGCTCCCTTGGTGTACGATTGTCTGCACCACACCCGAATACATATCGAGAGACGCCATGAGTGAAGATCAATCTGCCGCCATGCCGGTATTGAATGACAAGAATTGCTATGGTTTCGAGCGCAAAAATGCCGGAGACTTCCCCTTTTATCGCGAGGGGCCCCATGCATTATCTGCCCGCCACTGGGTAGTGCTCCTGCTGGGTGCGGCGCTGGGTTTCTCGATGCTGACGCTGCCTGTCGCATTTTTTAAAACCACCATGGGCGGCTTTGTTCCCGCCATTCTGTTTCCGCTTATTCCGCTGGCCATGCTTGCCATCATGGTGGGTAAAGGGTGGCGAGCACTGTTTCGCACGCCGACATGGCGGGATGTTCTGTTGATGGTGGCCATTGCTGGCGCCAATATTCTGGTCTCCTTTACCGTTGCATTGTTGCTACAGCTTGTTTTCAAGATGAATGCAAACCCGGCCAACGCCCTGCTGGCAGGGGCATCCGATACGGCACTCATCCTCTTTTATTTAAAAACAGCCCCGCAACTCTTCGGTGAGGAGGTGGTTTCCATATTGCCGTTTCTGGCTGTGCTCTGGTTTTGTCACCAAAAACTCGCCATGACGCGCAAGCGTGCCATTATCACCGCCTGGCTCTGTACTGCGCTTATCTTCGGTGCGTTGCATCTGCCCACTTATGAGTGGAATTTCGTGCAATGTTTTCTGGTTATCGGAACGGCCCGCATTGTGCTGCTCAGTGGCTACATCATTACCAAAAATATTTGGGTATCGACCGGCGCGCACATTATCAATGACTGGCTGCTGTTTACCATCATGGCGGCATTTCTGGGCGCTCACGCCGCCGGGTAGGACGTAGGGTGCAATAAGCGAAGCGCATTGCACCGGTAAACCTCGCGGGTTTAATCGCGGTGCCATTTGCCTTGTTCATTGCACCCCGGTGTTACCTCCCCTCACCCTAACCCTCTCCCAAAGGGAGAGGGGACAAGTGCCTGCCAACCTTTAGCCATAGCTGTCACGCTATTCCAAAATTGCTGCGATCTGGGCTCCCTTCTCCCACTCTTTGCCATAAACAAGGGGAGAAGGATCGGGGATAAGGGGGAGCAAGCCATCGACAAGCAGCAGAGCGTCAAATAAAACAGAGGCAAGTAGGGTCGATTAGCGAAGCGTAATCGTCCGCACCGCAATCTCGGTGGCTATGAACATAGAGAAGAGATCGGCTGAAGCACCAGCAGAATTACGGCAACCTGTTTTCGCGATCGTCTGATTACGCTGCGCTAATCAAACCTACGGCCCTAGGGATGAACCATCACAACAGAAGCCATCGACCAACAACAGAGCGTTGCACAAGCAAGGGCGATTAGGGTTGATTCGCGCAGCATACAGATAGTAGATGGATTGCCCGCACAATCGCAGCTACCGGTTCTTACGAACATATGCTTACTTAAACATCCGGCCCTTTCGTTTTTTTATTAGCCATATCTTTAAGGGCATTCAACTTCATGAATTTCAAAAAAGCAAGGCCATGACAACTAAGAGACCAATACTCATTAACATCAGAGACGGGATGTTTTTTCTTACTAGGTTCAACTAGTTCTAAAGCTGAAAGTGACAAAAAGCAATCTCGCATCCTGTTCAATGGATATGGCGCCACATCACTTAACTCTTTAGTTTTATCTGGGTTAGACATACGACCAACATAAGTTGCTGCTCGTTCAACTGAAATCTCTATTGTTATTTCAGAAGCCAGAATTGAATATATTTTGTATAATGTTGTGTCTGCTGATATGTTCCAGTCAGCATCCCCCTTTAACCTGAGCGGCATCTTCATTTCAACACTGGACATCATATCCTTTAACTTTACAAACTCCTCTTGCTGTTTTGTTTCTTTATTTGAGTCAAGCAAGCGAAGCTGCTCCCTCAAGTCAGAATTTTCTTTCGACAACCGAGATAGCTCTGCCACGACTTCAGGCCCTGCAACAGACGTTGCCCTAGCCCACCCTATCCGGGGATCATGTACAGGATCTTTAGCTACAACCAATTGAAATAGATAGAAAAAAGGCTTCTTTTGTGATCTGATTTAATCGCAAAAAAAAACCGACACGCCCGAAGCCATGACTATTATCAATGCAACCCAGTACCTC